>CAISRK010000060.1 GCA_903887815.1 uncultured Bacteroidales bacterium
CTCGTTCCCTGATTACTAATCAATTAACAAAAATGAAGAAACTTTTACTCCTTACCGTTACACTTTTATTCATTACCGTGCTTTCAGCGCGACAAGTTAACTTAAATGTGGTGTTATCAGGAATGGTTTATACCAGCGGAACGGATACACTCGAACTCTACGATACCCTGGGGAATAAAATAAATAACGGGAAAATTACAATCACATCGACCGATCCTACAATTGACCCCCTTCCGGGTTATATCTGGATTAAGAATACGACTACCACAACGATGAACAATGCTTATGTTCGCAGGATTATCAACTCCGAGGTACCCGGAACAATGAACTCTTTCTGCTTTGGCATTATGTGCTACGGAGTTTCAACCAGTGTTTCCTCCATTCCAACAACGCTTGCAGCTGGAGTGCTCGACAAATCATTCTATGGTGATTATTATCCTGACGGTCACACAGGAGTAACTTCAATAACCTATGAATTTTTCGATAATACTTCGTTCAGTGCTCCTGTAAAAGCCAGGGCAACTATCGATTACCGCATCAGCCTCGTTGGTATTCCTACCGATAAACTGGTTTTCAAAGGCCCTTTCCCGAATCCATCATCGCAAACGGCTAATTTCGAATACAACCTTCCGGCTGTAAACCAGAATGCACAAATAATAATCAGGAATACCCTGGGTGTTGAAACCGATAATTATACTCTCGAAAGCCGTGCAGGCAAAAAATCGGTTGATGTAAGTAAATATGCCTCCGGAATTTACTTCTGCTCGTTTATTGTGGATGGGAAAGTAGTTCAATCGAAAAAGATGATCATCAAGCATTAATAGACCGGAAGGGAATCCGGGTATTTAAACTATTCCCCTGCCGTCTTTAAATTCTATAAAACATTGAAATGCAGGAAGTTGTAATTCTTGCATTTTTTTTGCCCTGTTGATGCCGGTCAGGCATTGAATACCAATCAGGTAGTAACCTTCCGGTTGATAAATGTGTTGGATTGAAAAGACAGGTCAATGGAAACCGTATTTACGGGTTTTGATTTCTGATGATAAAATCAAAAAAATAAATATGTTCTTTGTAATAACAGATAATAGTTTAAGTATTTTTGTGCCTGATACTGTTTACGGTTAGCAGGGTTAAGGTTTAAGGAGCTTTTTGCCATAACAAAGAAACATCATTATATGCTGCCAATATTTGGTAATTATGAAGTTAAGGATATAAGGAGCCATATTCTGTCAGTCCTTTTGGTTCTGTGTGCTGCAGGAATGCAGGCGCAACAGCTAATAATTAAGGATAGCGACAATAATAACCAGGTTGTGAATGGGACAACTGTTGTAAAATATACCAGCGACCCGGCTACCATAGTACTTACGGCGAACTTCGTAATGAAAAACAATACGGATAAACCTCTCATTATTTTCCTGAAGAAGAAGATCAACCGTATGGCCGACAGCACCACCGATTTTTTCTGTTTTTCGATTAAGTGCTGGGCCAATTGCGATTCGACTGATCTGGCCGATACCATTCAACCCGGCGATGAGCATATGGCTTTTATGCCGCATGCATGTCATATAAACAGGGATTTTTCACCACCCATGGTTCCGGGCTATACATCCATTACCTATACACTTTACGATAATAAAACATTTCCTGCTCCTGTTGAAGCAAAAGTTACCGTTGATTACCACCTGGGAGCTTTGGGAATCGAAAGCCAACCTTACCCGCAACTGGGAGTGTATCCGAACCCTGCATCTTCATCGTTTGCCATGGATATGGGTGATGAATTTAAGCCTGGAGATTGTAAGATTACAGTATTTAACTGCCAGGGGAAACAAGTTCTTTCATTACAGCGCCCCACCGAAAACCAGCGTGTTACCGTTCCGGTGAACAGCCTTACAAACGGTATTTATTTTGGAACCCTGGCGCGGGAATCAGGGTTGACTAAACAGTTCAAATTTATAGTACAGCATTAATAAAAAAAGCAGACTTTGCAGCCTGCTTTCTGAATTATTTCGGAACCGGAATGATTTACATCCCGAATTCTTTCCTGATTTTCTCCACACTGTCGATTTTTTCCCAGCCAAAGAATTCAACTTCTTTAAAGTATTTGTCTTTGCCGTCGATTTTCTCAGTGCGTGTGCTTCCGTTGCTGTAATATACCTCAACATCGGCCTTGTAATAATCACGTCCAAAATGGCCGTACGATGCTGTGCGTTCGAAAATCGGGTTTTTCAAACCGAACCTCTGAACGATTGCATACGGACGCAGATCAAAAATCTTGCTTACCCTTTCGGCAATTTGTCCGTCGGTTAGTTTTCTGCCTTCAGCATCTTTTACTTTAGAGGTTTTGTATGTATTTACATAAACGCCTACAGGCTGTGCAATTCCGATTGCATAGGCTACCTGCACAAGTATTTCGTCGGCAACACCGGCAGCAACTAGGTTTTTAGCTATATGACGTGCTGCATAAGCAGCCGAACGATCCACCTTCGAGGAGTCTTTTCCTGAGAAAGCTCCGCCGCCATGAGCACCTTTGCCACCGTACGTATCAACAATTATTTTGCGGCCTGTAAGCCCCGTGTCGCCATGAGGTCCGCCAATTACAAACTTGCCGGTCGGGTTGACAAAATATTTCACGTCGTCGCCAAAGAGTTTACGTACGCGTGCAGGTAAAGTCCTTTTAACACGGGGCAGCAGTATGTTTTTTACATCATCTGCTATCTGGTCCTGCATGGCTTTTTCGGCAGCTTTATGGGCTTGTGGTGATGAATCAGCAGGAAGTACAAACTCATCATGCTGGGTCGAAACAACAATAGTATCAATGCGAACCGGCCTGTTACGCTCGTCGTATTCAACGGTAACCTGCGATTTGCTGTCGGGACGCAGGTATTTCATCTTTTTACCTTCGCGGCGTATGGCTGCCATTTCCTGTAAAAGGATATGCGACAATTCGATCGGCATAGGCATGAGGTTATCCATTTCGTTATTTGCATAACCAAACATCATACCCTGATCGCCGGCACCCTGATCCTCAGGTTTTGCATGATCGACACCCATGTAAATGTCATCCGACTGCTCGTGGATTGTCGAAATAACGCCACACGAATTATTATCAAAACGGTATTCGGCTTTTGTGTACCCTATACGTTCGATGGCACCGCGAACTATTTTCTGAATATCAACATAGCCTGACGTGCGGACTTCGCCGCTGCAGACTGCAAGTCCTGTTGTTACAAGTGTTTCACAGGCTACTTTGCTGTCGGGGTCGAAACGCAGAAACTCATCGAGCAATGCATCTGAAATCTGGTCTGCTACTTTGTCGGGATGCCCTTCCGACACACTTTCTGATGTGAATAAATATCCCATCTCTATATGGTTAAGAGGTTAAAATTATAAAATGGCGGAAGGATTTAAGTGCTGCTTGCGTGGATTTTTTTAGCATTTTTTTCCGTGGTTGCAAGCAATCAAATTTTTCCACTCAATAAGGCAGCAAAGGTATAAATTTTTGTAATTACTAAGTCGAAAATGACAGATTTCGCATAAAAAAACCGGTTTGCCCTTGTTAATGTTTATTAAAACAACAATTCTTATTACTGCGTGTTTCACGGAAATATAATTTGCCTGAACAAAACAGCAAATCCAATGTTTTTTTATTGTTTACAAATCAAAAAGGGAAGAGTCATTTCAAACAGTTAATTTATTTTTATGTATAAAAAGATTTCTGCTTTCTTTGCAGGCCTGTTTCTGTTAGTTACTGGTGTATGTGCACAAAATTCTTTCTTAGGCATTGGTGCGATATATAGTAATCATTCCCGAAAAGGACTCGATAATTATATGAATTATGCCTTAAAAGAACTGGATTTACCTCAATGCAGTTTCCCTGATACATATGGGATTTCTGCCGGATATGCAGTCAAAAGCAATAGCTCGGAATTTATTTTTGGCGGTTCGTACAGTATCGGGAAAAATGTAGTTGAAAGTTCGGATAAATCAAGAATAGTAAGCTTCAAACAAAATGTTTTTAATTTAAACCTGGGTGTTGATAAATACCTGGTGCCCTGGTATTTTTTAGGTGGCCAGTTTTTAGTTTCTTCTTTTACCGGAACATTTAAATATGATAACAGCGGAACGCCTCTCCCGGCTGACAGTTATATTGATTTTACTGAAGACTCTTTTAATTTCCTTAAAGGATATTCGGTTGGGCTGAGGGGAGAAACCGGTTTTTTTGTGCCTGTTGGTGACAATGGTAGCGGATTAAAGCTTTCAGGGTATTACGACCTTGGGCTTTCAAAATACAATTATTACGAATCGTTCGACAAAGTACTGACTACCTACACCGGCGATCAGAAGACTAAAGAAAACACCTGGGGAATTGCGCTGCAGTATCAGTTTGGATTAGGCGAGAACTGATTTGCCTCGCTACTCAGATGAATTTACCTTGCCAGGCTCAGTGAGTTCTGGCATCTTTGTTCCACAGCTTGTCGGAAGAAAATTATTACGTCTGCAATTTTTTAAAGCAGAGAAATCCGATAGCCTCATTTGCTATCTTCGCAGCCTGATAAATGACTGCTATGCGAAAATATTTCCTGTTGTTCATTCCAATCCTGGCCGTTCTGGGAGCTAAAGCCCAGGCACCCGCCACATATGTGAATCCGTTTATCGGCACCAACGAAATGGGGCATACCTACCCGGGTGCAAGCGTGCCATTCGGGATGGTGCAACTTAGTCCTGAGACCGATACAATCCAATATTCGGTTGGTAAAGGGTATGTAAAGGATGTATACCGCTATTGTGCCGGATACCAGTACTCGGATAAAACCATTGTCGGGTTCAGTCACACGCATTTCTCAGGAACCGGCCACAGCGACCTGGGCGATTTCCTGCTTATGCCGACAACAGGAGCAGTTCAGCTAAATCCCGGTACAGCCGGTAATCCTGAATCCGGCTACCGGAGCAGGTTCTCGCACGAAACCGAAAGCGCTAAAGCAGGGTATTATTCGGTTTTGCTTTCGGATTACAATATTAAAGCCGAACTGACGGCAACCATCCGTGTTGGGTTTCATCGCTATACATTTCCACAAAGTACTGAAGCTAATATAATACTGGACCTGGTTTCGGGTATATACAATTACGATGGAAAGGTTGTATGGAGTTCCATAAGGGTTGAAAACGATACCCTGGTGACAGGTTACCGGCAAACCCAGGGCTGGGCGCGCGAACGGGTTGTTTATTTTGCAATGGTTTTTTCGAAGCCTATCCGCAATTATGGCTGCCGCGACGACGGCAAGGTTGTATACAACGACTTTTATCGTAAATTCAATACAACAAAGGATTTCCCGGAAATGTCGGGCCGTAAGCTAAAGACATACTTTAGTTTCGACACTAAAGCAGGTGAACAGGTACTCATAAAATTTGCTCTTTCACCTGTAAGTACCAAAGGTGCATTACAGAACCTTGAAACAGAAATTCCAGGCTGGGATTTTGACCAGGTCAAGGGACTTGCGGAAGATGCATGGAATAAAGAACTTAGCCGGATTGTTATTGATGCCTCCGACGAAAAAAAGATCATTTTTTACACCGCACTTTACCATGCTTTCCTTTCACCAACGGTATTTATGGATACTGATGGCAATTACCGCGGGATCGATCATGCCGATCATCATGCTGAGGCGTTTACAAATTATACAACATTCTCGCTGTGGGATACCTACCGCGCTCTGCATCCCTTGTTTACGCTCGTACAACAAAAACGAACAGCTGATATGGTTAACTCCATGCTTGCCCACCAACAGCAGAGTGTTCATCACATACTTCCGGTATGGAGCCATTATGCCAATGAAAACTGGTGCATGATTGGCTACCATGCAGTTCCGGTAATTGTGGATGCGTATATGAAAGGAATTCCAGGTTTTGATGCGGCTGCAGCACTTGAGGCATGTATTTCCAGCTCTACCTATGCGTCCTACGACGGCATTGGCGATTATATAAAATACGGGTATGTTCCGGCAGATAAATCGTCGAATTCAGCTTCCAAAACACTTGAATATGCTTATGACGATTACTGTATAAGCCGTATGGCTCAAAAAATGGGGAAAACGGAAATTGCTGCGACATACTCAAAAAGAGCAGAAGCATACAATTATATTTTTGATGCAGCGACCGGTTTTATGCGTGCCAAAAGCAGTGCCGGAGCTTTCCAATCGCCTTTCGACCCTTTGAGTACCGAGAAACAAGGCTTTATCGAAGGGAATTCGTGGAATTACTCATTTTATATTCCACAAAACCCCATGAAGCTCATTGCACTGAATGGCGGGAATGTGAAATTTGTTTCACACCTTGATTCGCTTTTTGATATAAAACTCGACGAAAAGCACTTTGCCGAATCAGAAGATATTACAGCTGCAGGACTAATCGGTAATTATGTGCATGGAAACGAACCCAGCCACCACGTCCCCTATTTATATGTTTTTGCAGGAGTTCCCTGGAAAACCCAGGAACGCATTCACCAGATCGTAAGCACCATGTACCGCAACGAAACTGATGGCCTCTGTGGTAATGACGATTGCGGGCAGATGTCGGCCTGGTATGTTTTCAGTTCACTTGGATTTTACCCGGTCTGCCCCGGAAGCAACGAATATGTGATTGGTGCACCATCAGTTGATAAGGCCACAATCAATCTCGAAAACGGGAAGCAATTCACTATTACAGCACAAAATCTGAGCGATAAAAATATTTATATTCGACAAATGAAATTAAATGGCCAGCCGCTTAACGGGTTTATTCTTAGTAATGAGGATATTGTTAAAGGCGGAACACTGGAATTTGTAATGGGGGATAAGCCGAAGAAATAAGGGGCGGATCTTTGATCATTAAAGACTGGAAGACTATAGTCGGAAGACGGAAGAGGTGCTATTAATTTTATTCTCTTAAATCTTTGGACCCGTTTTTAGGTTTATTGGCTTCTGGTTCCTGGTTTCTGGCTGCTGACTTCGGACTTCTGAGTCTCATCTCCCGCCCCTCGTCCTTCATCCCCCCAAAAAAATATCTTGCGACACCGATCGCACCTAAATTGAAAAAATCGTATTTTTGAAAAAAACATAAGACTATGGATTTTAGCGAAGTTATACTGAAACGCGAAAGCATACGCAATTACGATCCCTCCAGACCGGTTGATATCGACACCCTGAAACGAATTCTCGAAGCAGGAAGGATTGCTCCTTCGGCATCGAATTATCAACCCTGGGAGTTCTGGTTGATTTCATCACCCGAGATGCTCGAAAAAGTTAAACCCTGTTATTCCAGGCAATGGATTGCTGATGCGCCTCATATACTGGTAGTTACAGGCGACCAGGATCATGCGTGGGAACGTTCCGACGGCTATAACTCTCTGCAAACCGACCTTGCTATATCCATGCACCAGATGGTACTTGCCGCAACAAACGAGGGAGTAGGTTCGTGCTGGGTTACCAATTTCAACCCGGCAATTCTGCGCGGAGCCCTTGGGCTAAAGGAATCAGTTAAGGTTTATGGCATCACCCCGCTGGGATATCCCGGCGAAACATATACCAAACGTACTGTTATTATGCGCAAACCACTCGAGGACGTAGTGATTTATAAGTAAATCATTTTTTTGCTTCAGTTGTTTCATATTGCTGGCAATTTCATATCGTTCGGAATGCCCGATAAATTTTCTGCCCGATAAATTTTCTATAACCTCCAACCGATGAAATTATCTCAGCGCCAATTCCTGTTAATCCTTTTCTCAGTAATTACTCTGGCGTTGATTTTAAACCTTGGGCAGGTTTACTCCTTCTGGAATATTATTCCCGTTATTCTGCTGTTCAGCCGCTGGATAACAATGGCGATGCTTGTATGGTATGCTTTACGGAAAAAGTCGCTTACCTCCTGGATCCTGATCAGTATGCTTCTGGGAGCAGAATTTGGACATGATGTGCCTTCAGTAGCCATACATCTGAACCTGTTCAGCAAAATATTCCTGAACATGGTAAAAACCATTATCGCCCCTTTGCTTTTTGCTACGCTTGTGGTTGGTATTGCTGGTCATTCGAGCCTGCGGCAGGTCGGTCGTATGGGTTGGAAATCAATAGTTTACTTTGAAATAGTTTCGACTATTGCATTGGTAATCGGCCTGCTTGCCATCAACATCAGTAAGGCAGGTGCCGGGGTTACAATTCCGCCCGAACTTAGCCAGACCGGAATTCCGGCGGTGAAGGCTCAGACCTGGGAAGAAATAATTCTGCATATTTTTCCCGAAAATATAGCAAAATCAATCTACGAAGGGCAGGTATTGCAGATTGTAGTTTTCAGTATTGTTTTTGGTATAGCTGTGGCCATGCTCAAGGACCAGCACCGCAACCGCATGGTGCATTTTGCAGAAAGCCTTTCGGAAACCATGTTCAAATTTACCAACCTGGTAATGTACCTGGCACCGGTAGCTGTATTTGCTGCTATTGCCTATTCAGTCGGGCATATGGGGCTTAGCATACTGGGAAACCTGATTCAACTGCTGGCTACACTCTATGTAGCATTAATAATTTTGCTGCTGGTTGTCTTTCTGCCGGTTGCGTTGATAATGAAAATTCCTGTAAAGAACTTTATCCGTGCGGTTTCGGAGCCCGCAACCATTGCTTTTGCGACCACAAGTTCTGAATCGGCATTGCCGATTGCCATGGAAGTAATGGAAAAATTTGGAGTTCCGCGCAAGATTGTTGCTTTCGTTATGCCAACCGGCTACAGTTTCAACTTGGACGGAACCACCTTATACCTTTCGCTGGCAACCCTTTTCGTTGCACAATGTGCCGGGATAGACCTTCCGATTGAAAAACAATTGCTGATCGTATTCACTCTTATGCTTACTAGCAAGGGAGTTGCCGGGGTCCCGAGGGCTTCGCTTGTTATTCTGCTCGGCACAGCTGCCAGTTTCGGGCTTCCGACCTGGCCTATATTTATAATACTCGGCATTGATGAGTTAATGGATATGGCAAGAACTGCAGTGAATGTGGTTGGGAATTGCCTGGCTACAGCCGTTGTGGCCCGCTGGGAAGGTGAATTTGACGACGAGGCTGCAAGGAATTTCAATCCCAAAATAGTGGAATAGTAAACCGATTTGAAGAAAACAATAGTTTTGATATAAAAAGAGCGGCTATTTGCCGCTCTTATTTTTTTATACACTAACCGTTTAAACCGTCATAATATCTTTTTCCTTATGCTCGAGAGTTTTATCAACAGCTATGATGAAACCATCGGTTATGTGCTGGATTTCTTTTTCAAGCACTTTGATGTCGTCTTCCGAAACGCCATCTTTTTCAAGTTTTTTAGCTTCTTCAACGGCTCCGCGGCGGATATTCCGGATCGCAACTTTTGCTGCTTCAGCCTCTGCCCTGGCTTTTTTTACCAGGTCGCGGCGGCGTTCCTCGGTAAGAGGCGGAACCGCAATGCGTAATACTTCTCCATTATTCTGCGGATTAAATCCCAGGTTGGCATCCAGTATGGCTTTTGCTAAAGGGTTAAGCATGTTTTTTTCCCAGGGCTGTACAATGATCATTCGGGCGTCAGGAGTATTTATATTGGCGATCTTATCAACCGATGTGGGATTTCCGTAGTAGTCAACCCGGACACCCTCGAGCATTTGCGGGCTTGCCTTTCCGGTGCGGAACTTATGAAATTCCTTTTCAAGATGAGTAATGGCATGCTGCATACTTTCCCTGATCTCTTCGACGATAAACTTTGCTTCTTCAGTCATAGTTATTCAATTTGTAATGCAAAGTTAAAAATTGTAATGAAATATTTTTGGAAGGAAACAAAAAAGTGCAATAATAATGAGGGGTTGGGGATTAGGGATTGGGTTTTAGTGTTTTTAACTCCATGTTTTTTTAATGGTTGATCATTGAATGTTTGAAATGGACTCAGGCATTTTACCTAAAACCAGTGTACGGTTCAATATGAATTTTGGAATTATAAATTAAGATAGCAAAACCTAAAACTCTACTTATCGTTAATCAGCTTCCTAATCCCTAAATCCTAATCCCTAAACCCTGATTAAGGTGCCGCATTGTTCTCCGTTCAGTATCTTCTGAAGATTCCCTGCTTTATGGACATCAAAAACAATTACAGGCAGGTTGTTTTCGCTGCATAACGTAAAAGCAGTCATATCCATGATATTCAAGCCTTTACTATATGCTTCGTCAAAAGTAATTGTATCAAACTTGGTTGCATTTGGGTCCTTTTCAGGATCGGCAGTGTAGACGCCATCCACCCGGGTTCCTTTAAGCAGGACATCGGCGTGTATTTCCACTCCGCGCAAAGCAGCTGCCGAATCGGTTGTGAAGAACGGATTCCCGGTTCCTCCAGCCAGTATAACAACTTCTCCATTTTCGAGGCTGCTGATGGCTTTTGGCCCGCTAACCCTCTCCGCAACAGGGTCAACTGCCAGACCTGAGAGCACTTTCGATTTTACTCCAACGCTTTGAAGAGCCGATTGCAATGCGAGGCTGTTAATTACAGTTGCCAGCATTCCCATATAATCTCCTTGAACGCGGTCGGTTCCGATATTGTTCCCTTTCAATCCGCGGAAAATATTTCCGCCTCCAAGTACTACGGCTACCTGGGTTCCGAGAGTTACTGCATTTTTAATTTCAGCTGCGTAGAGTGCCAGCATAGCAGTATCAAAACCCTGGCCGGAGGTACCGGCAAGTGATTCGCCACTGAGCTTGAGTAAGATGCGTTTGTATTTCATTTCAGGTTATTGCTTTAAAATACGTTAATCGGATTATATGTATAAAAGTAAATTACATCTCATCCTTACCGTGGCATGCTTTATATTTCTTACCACTTCCACAGGGGCAGGGATCGTTACGCCCGACTTTCTTTTCAACTTTTACCGGCCCGGTAACGGTCGATTCGCTGGTACGCTGGTTGAGGATATCGCTGCGGTCTTCACGCAAACGGCTGTGATCGGTCCTTTGTGGCTGATGTACTTCTTTCACCTGCTCGGCTTGCTGGGCCGGAAGGTTAGCTCTTGAAAGGAACCCGATAATATCTTTGTTCACTTTCTGAAGCATGGTTTTAAATAGGTTGAACGATTCCAGTTTGTAAATCAGTAAAGGATCTTTTTGCTCGTAGCTTGCCGACTGCACACTCTGGCGCAGTTCATCCATTTCGCGAAGGTGTTCTTTCCATGCATCGTCAATTACTCCAAGGGTTATTCCCTTTTCGATAGCCAGCGACACTTCCATGCCCTTATCCTCGTATGCTCTCTTAAGGTTAGCTGCTACCTGCATCGATTTGATTCCATCAGTAATTGGAATAGCAATAAACAGGTAATGAGGATGATTTTCGTAAACGTCTTTTATGACTGGGAATGATAATTCGGCTATTCGCTTCGATTTTGTCCGGTAATTCTGGTAGATATGACGGAACAACTCGTCGGAGAGTTTATCTTTATTGCCCGACATAAAGTCTTTTTCCTCAAACGGGCATTCGGCGGCAAAGGTTGTGAGGAGCTCAAGTTTAAAGCCTTCGAAATCGCCGTTTTCCTGGTAGTCGGTAACATAGTTCTCGCCCAGGTCGTAAATCATATTCGAAATGTCAAGTGCAAGGCGTTCGCCGTAAAGGGCCTGTCGCCGTTTACCATAAATCACTTCACGCTGGGCATTCATAACATCGTCGTACTCAAGCAAACGTTTACGTATACCAAAGTTGTTTTCTTCAACTTTCTTCTGTGCCCGTTCGATGCTTTTGGTAATCATACGATGCTGAATCACTTCGCCTTCCTTGAGACCGAGGCGGTCCATGATACCAGCAATACTTTCGGAACCAAACATACGCATGAGGTCGTCCTCAAGCGATACAAAGAACTGTGAACTTCCCGGGTCTCCCTGGCGTCCTGCACGTCCGCGCAGCTGGCGGTCGACACGCCTTGATTCGTGTCGTTCGGTACCTATGATAGCCAAACCACCGGCTTCTTTTACACCCGGACCCAGTTTAATGTCGGTACCACGACCGGCCATGTTGGTGGCAATGGTAACCGTACGGGCCAGACCGGCTTCAGCAACGATCTGCGCCTCACGCTGGTGCAACTTGGCGTTGAGTACATTATGAGGAATACGGTCGCGTGTAAGCATACGGCTCAGTAATTCCGAAATCTCAACCGAGGTGGTACCTACCAAAACCGGGCGGCCTTTTTCGATCAGCGATTTAATTTCGAGAATAACTGCATTGAATTTTTCACGCTTGGTTTTATAAACAAGGTCTTCCTGGTCGGCACGCACAACCGGGCGGTTGGTTGGTATTACGACCACATCCAGTTTATAGATATCCCAGAATTCACCGGCTTCGGTTTCGGCAGTACCTGTCATACCAGAAAGTTTGCGGTACATACGGAAATAGTTCTGCAGTGTAACCGTTGCATAAGTCTGCGTGGCCGCTTCTATTTTTACATTTTCCTTTGCTTCTATAGCCTGGTGAAGGCCATCGCTGTAACGCCGGCCTTCGAGTATACGCCCGGTTTGTTCATCAACAATTTTCACCTTGTTATCCATTACCACGTATTCAACATCCTTTTCGAACAAGGCGTACGCTTTAAGGAGTTGGTTTACAGTATGAATACGCTCCGATTTAACAGAATAATCGCGCAGCAGGTCGGCTTTCAGCTCAAGTTTTTCTTTATCAGGCAGTTGCCTGCGTTCCATTTCAGCTATTTCAGCACCAACATCCGGAAGTATATAAAATTTCGGATCGTCGTACGACTTGGTAATAAGGTCGATACCTTTATCAGTAAGCTCAATGGAGTTGTTTTTTTCGTCAATTACAAAAAACAGCTCATCATCCATGATATGCATGTTTTTCGATTGCTCCTGCATGTAGAAGTTTTCGGTCTTCAGCAATATAGCTTTTATTCCCGGTTCACTGAGGTACTTGATCAGGGCCTTGTTTTTGGGCAAACCGCGGAAGGAACGAAGCAGTGCCTCACCTCCTTTTCTCTCGATTTCGGAAGGGATCTTGCCATCATCGTTAAAGACCAGCTGGTTTTTTGCTTCCGAAAGCAGCTTGGTAACCAGGTTACGCTGCTCGATGTAAAGGCGTGATATTTCCGGTTTCAGGGCTTCAAATTCCTGGTTTTCACCACGCGGAGTTGGTCCTGAGATAATCAAAGGAGTACGCGCATCGTCGATCAGCACGGAGTCGACCTCATCAACAATAGCATAGTTATGGGGGCGCTGAACCAGTTCGTCCGGGTTACGTGCCATATTGTCACGCAGGTAGTCGAAACCGAACTCATTATTGGTTCCGTAAGTGATATCAGCAAGGTAAGCTGATCGGCGTTCCTGCGAGTTGGGTTCATGCCTGTCGATACAGTCGACCCTCAAACCGTGAAATTCGAACAAAACACCCATCCATTCCGAGTCGCGTTTGGCCAGGTAATCGTTAACGGTTACAACGTGAACTCCTTTGCCTGGCAGGGCATTGAGGTAGATAGGCAGTGTAGCCACAAGGGTTTTACCTTCACCAGTGCCCATTTCGGAAATTTTACCCGAATGCAGGACAATACCCCCGATAAGCTGTACATCGTAATGCACCATATCCCAGGTAATCATGTTGCCTCCGGCCATCCAGCGGTTATCCCAGTATGCCTTGTCGCCGACAATATTCACACTGTCCTTCCGGGCTGCCTGGTCGCGGTCGAATTGGGTAGCAGTTACCTCCAGGGTTTCGTTCTGTAAAAAACGGCGGCCGGTTTCCTTTACTACAGCAAAGGCGGCTGGAAGTATTTCGAGAAGTGTTTCCTGCGTTTTGCGGTATTCTTCTTTATCGAGGGCATCAATACGTTTATACAGGTCTTCTTTTTCTTCTATGTCAATATCAAAATCGATTTCGATACGGGTTTTGATGGCATCAATTTCATCCCGCTCGGACTGCACCGCATCGGCAATCTTTTGCCTGAATGATAAGGTCATAGCGCGAAGGCCGTCGTTATCGAGGGATTGCAGTTTTTCGAATTCGGCTTTGGCTTTTTCAACCAAAGGCATTATGTTTTTTATATCGCGGTCGGATTTGGTGCCGCCCGAAATCATTTTCAGAAATGAATTAAGCATTTTTCAAAATAGTTAAGCGAACATGAATCAGTTCAATCAAACATGCAAAGATAATGTATTCCTGCAAAAGGCAATCAATGCGATTACTGGCAGGAACGTGAAAAGCAAAGCAAATACCGTACAAAAATGAATTCTGCTCATTTTTAGCGACAAAGTGGCAGGAAGGATTGAGGAGATTGAGAGGATTGATGCGTTTGAAAAGTTCAGGTGTTCAAAGGTTTAATATTTTAATAGTTGAGGCCAGTTAATGTCGGATATGTCTTTCAGTGTGCTATTCTCGCTGTTTCGTCCCTCGCCTGATCACTTTGCCCTTTTGCTGTTGAAGCATAAAATCAACAGTTCCGAAATGCCTATAATAGAATTGGGGCGCTGGTTCTGCCAGTGCCCCGATTGTTGTTTGTTAATATTCGTCTTCGTGAAAGAAGAAATCTTCTTTCGAAGGGTAGTCTGGCCAGAGATCTTCGATGCTTTCGTAAATCTCACCTTCATCTTCCAGTTCCTGGAGGTTCTCAACCACTTCCATTGGAGCTCCCGAGCGAACACAGTAATCGAGAAGCTCTTCTTTTGTAGCCGGCCAGGGGGCATCCTCAAGTTTTGAGGCTAATTCTAACGTCCAGTACATATGATAATATGTTGATTAATTTTTTTGCAAAAATAATCTATTCAAAGTCAAAGTCAATAGGTTGTTTAAATTTGTCAATAACTTATTTAAAATTAGGCATTTCACTGAAAAATACAGGCAGAATAGAGGCTGGTTTTGCCGTTCAGGCTTCGATTTGCCTACTGCGAAACGTCAGGTTTCCACGGAAGATCTGGAATATTATTCATAAATGCAATTTCCCGGGCCAGAACGAACAGGTAATCCGAAAGACGGTTGATGTATTTTACCAGGGTTTCGTCAACTGTGGTTTCAACGGCTAGTTTTACAATGATACGCTCGCCCCTGCGGCAAACAGTGCGGCATACATGACAGAGTGATACGAGGGGATGCCCGCCCGGCAAAATAAAAGAACTGATAACCGGCAAATGCAGGTTCATTGTATCAATTTCCTGCTCAAGCATAAGTACATCGGGCTCAGTAAGAAAAGGAAGCGGCCTGCTGAGTTTCTTGTCGGGGTCGGTGGCCAGGAGCGATTCGGCAGTGAAAAGGTTTTCCTGGATTTTCAGTAAAACTTCACGCAAATGCTCATCATTAAGCTGATCGCGAAGGTTCCCGATAAAAGAGTTCAACTCATCGAGCGTACCATAAGCTTCTATGCGATCGTTATATTTGGGAACACGCGTACCGCCGATAAGTGATGTTTCACCCTTATCGCCGGTTTTTGTATAAATTTTCCATTCTTTTTCCATCTTCTGCAATCCTTTTGCAAAAAGCAATAACCGATCAGTTAAATGCCTTAAACATGTTTAGGGTACATAAACAACTAAACAGGCCCTAATTGTTCAATGATTGCTGTGATGTTATGATATCTGTATTCAGATAATCGGCCGAAACTTTTCCATCCATAAGGCGAATGATGCGGTGAGCATGACGGGCGATATCTTCTTCGTGGGTGACCAGGATAATAGTATTGCCTGCATTGTGAATCTGCTCCAGCACACCCATAATTTCGTACGATGTGGTCGAATCGAGGTTACCGGTGGGTTCATCGGCAAGAATAATGGATGGTTTGTTTACCAATGCCCTGGCTATAGCCACCCTCTGGCGCTGACCTCCCGAAAGTTCGTTGGGTTTGTGATGCGCCCTGTCGGTGAGCCCCACACTCGCAATTACATCGGTTGCACGTTCGAGCCTTGCCGCTTTTGAATATCCTGCGTATACCTGCGGAAGCATAACATTTTCGAGCGCGGTACTACGGGGTAAAAGATTAAAGGTCTGAAAAACAAAGCCTATTTCCTTGTTGCGTATCCTTGCTAATTCGTTATCATTCAGCTTACTGACATCCTGGTCGTTGAGGATATATTCGCCACTGGTTGGAGTGTCGAGACATCCGAGCAGGTTCATTAAAGTGGATTTTCCTGAACCTGAAGGACCCATAAGGGCTACGAATTCGTTTTTATAAATTGAAAGTGTCACCGAGCGAAGTGCTCTCACCAATTCGGTTCCGACTTTATAGGTTCTTGTTATATCGGTTAAACGTATTATTTCCTGCTTACTCATAGTAAAAGAGATTGAATAACAAAAGTAATTGTTTTTGCGATGAGATGATTTGAAAATATAAAACTCAAATGAAAAAGCAGTATCAGAAACCCTTAGTTGCCCGGAAATCTAATACCGGATGACAAATCTCTGCCGGCTAAGCTCTTTCCTCAGAAAAACGACACCCAATCCGAATAAATCGATACTTACCGTAACCTTATTGTATTGGCAGATCTGTTCCCAGGTCTTTTCCATTTCGTCCGATGAGTGTATTTCATGAAACACAAAAACAGTATCGTTATGGGAAATAGTAAGTAACGATTCGTAGCAACTGATGATTTCGCCTGAGAAATGATTTCTATCGAAAAATGCAAAATCAAGTTTTCCTTCTTTTTTTATAAGCCCCGGCAAAACACTTTCGAATAAGCCAATATGCTGCTCTATATTATTAATGCCCAGTGATTTGAATCCTGCTTCTGCCTGTTCCGATTTGATGGTGCAGGCGTCAATCGTGACCACTTTGGAATTGGGATTTGCCATTGCCAGGTACATAGTGCCCAGACCGAATGAAGTGCCCAGTTCTATTACTGTTTCCGGTTTGAAATAGGCTGCCAGCCGGTACAGCAGCCGACCGTATTTTTCACTTATAGCGCTTTCGCGGGTTATGGACCCAATACTCCTGACCTGTTGAGATATGTCGGAGGAATCCCTATTACGGGCAAACTCTGTGCTTTTGATAAGTTGCTGGTTTTTGAGGAGATTTTCCCTCACTGCGTTTATTTTTTTGAATGCAGCTTGTTCTCTTTTGTCGTTAATAACCTCATCTGTAAGTTTATACACGAACGGTGAATGCACCGAATGCCTTGTGCCTGAATTTAACAGGTAGATCAGATAAGAGGCGAATGTATTTGCATTTATTATCACGGTGGATTTATTCTGAAATAATAAATAATTTCGAAAATGAAACCAGGCTTTATGTATTTTTGTGCTTTATATACTAAACCGTGGTTTTCATGATGTTCCAAAAAATCAGTGCTAAATTAAACAATTATTTGTCGCTGGTAAAATTTGCACATTCCATATTTGCTCTTCCTTTTGCATTGCTGGGGTTTGCGCTTGCAACTATTCACCAGAGCGATCCGCTTAGCTGGAAGCTCCTATTCCTTGTTCTGATTTGCATGCTTTTTGCCCGTAATACAGCAATGAGCTTCAACCGCTGGGCCGACAGGCACATCGATGAAGCAAACCCGCGCACAGCGCTTCGTGAAATCCCTGCCCGTATTATCGGCCAGAGGGCGGCACTGGCTTTTTGCATTGTTAACGGATTGCTTTTTGTGGTAGCAACCTGGTTTATTAACCCGTTATGCTTTTACCTTTCACCCATTGCACTTCTTGTTATAATGGGTTACAGTATTACTAAAAGGTTTACAGCTTTATCGCATTTCGTTCTGGGACTCGGGCTTGCACTGGCTCCCACGGGTGCTTACCTTGCTGTAACCGGCAATTTCGACTGGATCCCGGTTATAATTTCTGTTTCGGTTTTATGCTGGGTATCGGGTTTCGATATTATTTATGCCCTGCAGGATGATGAATTCGATCTTGAAAATCACCTTCATTCGATACCGGTTTTGCTGGGTAGGAAAAAGGCCCTGGCTTTGTCGCTCATTTTGCATATACTTACAGTTGTATTGCTTATACTTGCAGGGCTACACGGGAATTTCAAGGCAATATACTGGGTGGGTCTGGGCATATTTTCGTTGCTGCTGTTTTACCAGCATACCATTGTTAAATACAACGATATCAGACGGGTGAACCTCGCATTCTTCACCCTGAACGGAATAGCAAGTATTGTGTTTTCGGTGTTTGCAATAACTGATTTATTCCTGTAAAATCAATATTTCTTCTCCTGTATTGCTGTTTGCACCACTTTATCAAACACTTCCTTGTCGGCAGGGTAAAATTCGAATGTAATTGGTGCATAATAGATTGGCAGCTTTCCCAGGATTTTTTCTGCTTCCGGGTTTTGAAGCCGTTTTGCATCCTTTTCGGTAGTAACTATGATCTTACGCTTGGTTGGAAGGTACCTGAATTTATCTTTTAATACCTGCAGCTCTTTGGTGCTGAAACTGTGATGATCAGCGAAAGCCACCAGTTCAAGATCCGTACATTTGCGCCTGAGGTATTCCTGAAGAGGCCCCGGATTGCCTATCCCTGTGAGTATTATTATTGAATATACACTGTCGTTATCACCCTGAACCGCGCAATTATTGTCATAAACCGGTTCGAACGGGAGATAATTAATATACGAAAAACATACTTCCTGACCGGGGAAAGGCTTTAATTCTTCCATGATCTGTTTCCGGACGATGGGCGAAAACACCCGGGGTGTTTTTGTAACCACTATGATATCGGCACGTTTACGCCCCGAAATATTCTCGCGCAGCCTGCCATACGGAAGTAGTTTATCCTGTGTGAAAAGTTTGAAATAATCGGTCACAAGTATGGAGAGCCCCGGCTTAACATAGCGGTGCTGGAAGGCATCATCAAGTATCACTGTACGAAGCGAAGGAATGTCTTTAACCAGGTTATGTATTCCCTGCCTGCGGCTTTCGCAAACCGCAACGTTTAGTTCGCTGAATTTCTGATGATACTGCAGAGGTTCGTCACCGAGAGTTTCAACCGATTCGTTTTCTCCGGCAAGCCTGTAGCCTTTCGTTTTGCGTTTATAACCACGGCTGAGTGTCGCGGTAGATGCGTTGTTATTGAGCAGCCGCACTATATATTCCACCATAGGGGTTTTCCCCGATCCACCTGCAACCAGATTCCCGACCGAAATTACAGGGATGCTGAACAATTCGGACCCGAGGATGCTAAGGTCGAACAACAAGTTGCGGATCCTGGTAACAAGTCCGTAAATCAGCCCAAATGGAATAAGCAGGAAGCGAAAAGCATTCATGTGATAAAGGTACAAACTATTTCAGGCGGATTGCAAAAATCAGGAAATGCGTGCTTTTTTTAAGCAGTTTTTGTCCGAATGGGGTACGAATACAATCAAAAACAGACTGAAGACTTTAATTTTATTGATATTTCATTGCTTTTCCGTAATTTTATACTTTTACCTGAAAAACCGACCTGGAGTATGCGTTTAGCTGAAATTACATCCTACCTGAAGTCCGAAATACCTATAGCACTGCAGGAAGACTATGACAATTGTGGTTTGCTTACAGGCGATCCGGGTATGGAAATTACGGGTATACTCATTTGCCTGGATGTAACTGATGAGGTTTTTGATGAAGCTGTTTCGAAAAACTGCAACCTCGTTGTTTCGCATCATCCCTTGATTTTTTCTGGAATTAAAAGCCTTACAGGACGAAATGATACCGAGCGGCTTGTTATACGGTCGATAAGGGAAAATATTGCAGTTTTTGCTTTGCATACCAACCTCGACAATCATTTCGAAGGGGTCAACCGCATGTTGTGCAGCAAACTTGGAATATCGGATGCCGGGATTTTAAAACCGGTACCGTCGAAACTTAGAAAACTGGTTACATTCTGTCCTCCCTCGCATGCCGGAATAGTGCGCGAAGCCATATTTAAAGCAGGTGCTGGCCAAATCGGGAATTACGATTTCTGCAGCTACAGCACTGTTGGAGAAGGAACGTTCAGGGCTTTGGAAGGTGCTGATCCCTTTGTAGGTGAAGTGGGCAAAATCCATACCGAGAACGAATTGCGCATCGAAACAATATTCCCTGCATACCTGCAGAACGATATTGTTGCCGCTTTAAAACAGGCTCATCCCTTTGAAGAAGTGGCTTATGATTTGTACCCTTTGGCAAATATTCACCAGCGGATTGGCGCCGGGATGATTGGCAATCTGCCACAGGAAGTGGACGCCAGGGAATTTTTGCTCCAGGTTAAAGAAATTTTGCAACTGGGTTGTGTACGGCACACCGATCTGAAAAATAAAAAAGTTAAAAGGATAGCTGTTTGCGGCGGCTCGGGAAGCTTCCTTGTAAACGATGCAATATCCTGTTGCGCTGATATTTACCTTACAGGGGATGTTAAGTACCACGACTTTTTTATACCCGGCCAAAGGATGATACTGGCCGATATTGGACACTACGAAAGTGAACAATTCACAAAAGATCTGATTTATACCTTATTAAAGAAAAAATTTACTACTTTTGCACTCTTTATTTCCGGAACCAATACAAATCCGGTTAATTATTTGTAAATCAACATAAAACATCATAATCCGCTATGGCAAAAAGTGTTGCTAAACCAGCTGAAACAATCGTAGAAGAGAACAACAAAGCTGCAGTTGCTGCTGAAACCAGCGAAATTGCTGAAATTCATGTATCCGTCGATCATGGAAAAGATGAAACAGAAATTTCGATTGAGAAAAAACTTATCGCTTTATATTCACTTCAGCAGAACGATTCGAAAATCGATCGTATAAAAATTGTGCGTGGTGAATTGCCTCTTGAAGTTGAAGACCTTGAAGATGAAGTTGCAGGCCTCGAAACCCGTATCGACAACTTTATCCAGGAAATTGAAATGCTCGAAAAACAGGTTACCGACAAACAACTGGCAATAAAAGAAAGCCAGGGCCTGATCAAACGGTACGAAGAGCAACAGAACAACGTTCGTAACAACCGCGAGTATGATGCATTGACCAAGGAAATTGAATTCCAGAGTCTTGAAATTCAGCTTGCCGAAAAACGCATACGCGAATTCTCAGCACAACTGGCCATGCGTAAAGAGGAAATTGAGAATGCTCAAAACGAATTAACTGATCGTCGCAACGACCTCGAGGCCAAACGCAGCGAACTTACCGATATAGTTGCCGAAACTGAACTTGAAGAAAAAGAACTTCACCTTATGTCGGAACGTCAGCAGAAAATGATCGAAGAGCGTTTGCTGATTGCTTACAAACGTATACGTAAAAATGCACGCAACGGACTGGCAGTGGTTCCTGTTGAACGCGATGCCTGCGGCGGATGTTTCAGTTATATTCCTCCACAGCGTCAGCTTGATATTAAATTGCACAAGAAAATTATTGTTTGCGAATTCTGCGGCCGGATTCTGGTTGACAAAGAATTAGCTGATTCCCTCGTATAAACGCGAAAACAAAAATATTGTGAGCCGGCATTTAGCCGGCTTTTTTTTTGCAAAAAAATAAGAATGAATATAGTAACTGGCTGTTTAAAAACCTGTTATCTGGTACGTGAAGACAATTTCATGTGTTCTTTACTATCTTCCTGTGTGACTTTACCCGGTTTAACCCAATTGCCGCTGGCTCTTTAACTAATCTTTGCCTGGCTTGAACTTCGATATTTTTAAAATATGCTGGGCATCAGTATCTTCCATAAGCTGTTTCAGTGATATATCGCCTGCCTCTTTCATATAGGCCCTTACGATCTGCCAGCCCATATATGCCCCAAGCCTTCCGGGCGATTTCACATCAAAACCGGCAGTATAGGGTGCATCCGTTATCATTTTGGTTGTACCCTGCGCATCTGACGAAAAGAGCAGGTTGTTCTCAATTATAAATGCCCATATGTTGCTCTCATTTGACCGGCTCCATGCGAGTTGTTCGGATGAATATCCTATTTTGAATTCATCTTTCACTCCCGGCAAGGTAACATCGAGAAAATAAAGTGCTTTTCCTGCAGTTATCATCTGGTCGAGCAACGTATTGCGGTTCTGGTCTACTCTTACGATATGGTCCGAAACTGCCATCATACATTGCGGCAGTATATTGTCGGAGGTAAAGTTGTTGATTTTATACTTTGGGATCCCGGCTTTAACGTATGCTTCCACATCTTTTCCAAGAAAAAGATCCAGGCCTATCGCCATTGCAGTATCGAAGAAATAAACCGGATTTTCTACATCCAGGCCCGAAACATAGGTGAAAATCTGTGGTTGGTGTTTTTCCGGATAAGCCTGGAGGTAAATGCTGAAAGCATCAGTCAGGCCTTTTTCAAGGAATGCCAAATCGGGGTATTTCTGCTCCGTGAGATGGTACAGGTCTTTTACGTTCGGATCGTTCAGGAAATTATAAATCCTGAGAATGTTCATTGTATCCTGCCATTGGCTGCCCAGGAAAAAATCGAACTTAGGCGTAAGTGTTGCCATTCCCTGTTTAAGCTGGTCTTTGTTGAGAGCGAAAAGGGCCTTTTCGTAACGACTGATTACGATCTGGTTAGCAGGGGTTATGGCTTCGGGTGCTGAAGATGTAGCACGCTCTGAGGATTTGTTTTTACAGGACTGAATGGCAAAAACCGCTATCAATGATAAAAACAATAATTTGTTCCTGAAAAGAAATTTCTTCATAAAAGTAGGATAACCGGTCTGTTATAAGATTTTTAAGCCGAGGCTAACATTGAAAATATTGTTCTTCATTGTAACATCATCGGCACCGGTGTACAGATTATCAATTCCGACTTCATACCGAACGTCGAGGGTTAGGAAAAAGACATCAATTCCGCCGCCCATTTGTACCGACCATGTACTGTTTTTAAGGTCATTGGCCGATTGAAGTGGCCACAGATCACCCATATCCAAAGGGCTTAGCTTTTTATCAATGTTGAACGACAGGGCAGGTCCTGCAAGTATCCTGAAGTTGAATTTGTTCTGACTTATAAGTTTATAGCCGAGTAAAACCGGGATTTTAATCGTCTTGATTGTAATATCCTGCTGCTTGATGGAGGTTCCCTTGGTCAGGTTAAGTGAGCTGCTGACTACCTGGTAATTCGCTTCAGGCTGAACATAAAATTTCGACCCTATTCTTACAAAAGCTCCAACCTGCAACGAGTTATTGATGCTGGATTTTATTGAGTCAAGATTGGTTGAAAGTGTATTGGAATTAAAGCCGATTTTTGGACCTACAGAGAAAGCATCCTGCCCAAAAGAAAAGCCGGAAATAAACAGCACGAAAGTTAAAAGAAATAAATTTTTCATAGAAGTATCTTTTTTAGATAATACAACGCCCGATGTTAGAAGATATTATCTTCATTGGCTGCCTGAATGCAACAAATAAAGTTGTTTTTTCGTTTTCATTAAGCAAACCTGAACAAATTGCCCGATCTTTGTAGCCTTTTTTAGTACTAAATTATTTAATATTTATGAAGACAAAAATCACCTTAGTAATGCTGTTTGCTCTGGTTGCCTTGGCTGCCAATGCGCAATTTCCGCCATATTATTTTGGGTTAAAAGCTGCTCCGCAGATCAGCTGGGTGAAACCCAATACAGATACTTACGAAAGTGCCGGGGTAAAGGCTGGCTTTTCGTGGGGATTTATCGCTGAGTTTAATTTCACCGAAAACCACTGCATTGCAACCGGTTTCAACATGATTTTTAATGGCGGCAAGCTCAAATTTCCTGCTTTAAAGGACGATGAAACTGGAACTATGATGCGAGATTATGCTCTTAAATACATCGAAATACCTCTTACCTTAAAAATGAGGACGAATGAAATCAATAATATGCGGTATTTCGGGCGAATTGGATTAGGCACAGCTTTTAATATAGGCTCGAAGAAAACGGATGAATTTACAAATTCTGATGGAGAGAAGACAACCTTCCCTAAAGCTAACTATGATAAAACCACCTTTGCTCGCGAATCGCTTATAATTGGTGCCGGGGTGGAGTATGAAATAGCTGAAGGGCCCAGACTGGGTGCCGAAATCACTTTCAATAACGGTTTTACCAATATATTGAAGGAGAAAAACAGCGTTGATAATTCGTTACAGGAAAAGGCAACGCCTAATTTTATTGAGCTTGCCTTATCTGTAATTTTCTAAAATAAAATATTTTTGATTTTTAGGCCCGGGTATTCATCCGGGCTTTATTTTTGTATAAAAGTATACTTATGCGGATAGCGCTGGCACAGCTTAATTATATTATCGGCGATTTTGATCTGAACACAGCCAAAATCATCGAAACTATCGGGAAATGCAGCCTTCAGAACGCTGACCTTGTTGTTTTTGCCGAACTATCGGTTTGTGGCTACCCGCCCCGCGATTTCCTGGAATTCGACGATTTTATCGAAAAAAGTTATTCTGCTTTACGGATTATTGCCCGGCAATGCAACGGAATAGCAGCCATAGTAGGTGCACCCTCGCGCAATCCCGATACCAAAGGCAAAAACCTGTTCAATACAGCATGGTTGCTTGCCGATGGCAAAGTGCAGGCTATGGCACATAAGGCCTTATTGCCGACTTATGATATTTTCGACGAATACCGCTATTTCGAACCTAACCGGAATTTCAGCTGTATACAATTTAAAGATGTGAAAATTGCGCTTACCATATGCGAGGACATCTGGAACCTGGGCCCCGACCCACTCTATGTTTCAAACCCTATGAATGTGTTGGCAACCCAGGCCCCTGACCTGATGATCAATATTGCTGCATCTCCATTTAATTATGATCAGTATAAGATCAGGAATGAAGTATTAAGCAAAAATGCTACCCAGTATCAGATTCCGCTTGTATATGTTAACCAGGTGGGAGCTCAAACGGAATTGCTGTTCGACGGTAACTCCTGTGTGATTGACACTCATGGCAACACTGTTGCATCCTGCCGATCGTTCGATGAAGACATAATTTTTGTTGATTTTGATCCACTCAGGGGTGGAATATCTTCAAAATCACCTCTCGCACAGCAGGCCGATACAAAACCCGCTCTTATTCACGCTGCCCTGGTGATGGGAATCGGGGACTATTTTGCGAAGATGGGGTTCGCGAAAGCCATACTCGGTCTTTCAGGTGGGATCGACTCAGCCGTTACGCTTGCCCTGGCTGCCGAAGCTCTTGGAAAGGATAATGTATACGCAGTGCTCTTGCCTTCGGAGTTTTCGAGCACTCATTCCATTGATGATGCAGTAGCACTTGCCGAAAACCTGGGGTGCAAGTATGATACTATCGCTATAAAAGAGGGTTATGACGGCATACTTGGATCGCTGGAGCCTTATTTCAAAGATCTCCCGTTTAATGTGGCAGAAGAAAATATTCAGGCCCGTATCCGTGCTGTTTTATTGATGGCTTTAGCTAATAAATTCGGGTATATTCTGCTTAATACCTCCAATAAAAGCGAGGCTGCTGTTGGATATGGGACTTTATACGGCGATATGTGTGGCGGTATTTCCGTGCTCGGCGACGTTTATAAAACCGAAGTGTACGAACTCGCCAGTTTTATAAACCGCGAAAAAGAAATTATACCGTTAAACAGTATCAATAAACCTCCGTCCGCTGAGCTCCGTCCCGGTCAGAAGGACAGTGATTCACTTCCCGAATACGATATTCTCGACAAGATATTATACAATTATATTGAACTGCTGAAAAGCCCTTCCGACCTTATTGCTTCTGGTTTTAACGAAGCTACGGTAAAACGGGTATTGCGAATGGTAAATATGAACGAATGGAAAAGGCACCAAACACCGCCTATTTTGCGTGTTTCACCAAAGGCTTTCGGTCAGGGGAGGAGAATGCCGATTGTTGGCAGGTATTTGTCGTAGAATAAAAAATGACCAGGCATTTGGCCGGGTCATCTTTGTCCAGTTTCTACCGGGATTCAAACTAAATGAATCCGGAGTATTCGTTAAATCACTTTAGAGAACGCAACCTGTGCGATTTCTACAGATTGATTGCCTCAACCGATTTAATTTCAGGTAAAGCTTTGCGCATGGCATCCTCAACACCGTTTTTGAGCGTCATACGGCTAAAAGGGCACGATCCACATGCTCCCTGAAGTTCAACATTAACTACATTGTCGCCTGTAAGTTCTACAAAACTAATATCTCCGCCATCAGCCTGGAGGTAAGGACGGATCTGCTCAATTACATTGCGTACTTTCGTTTCTAATTCTGACATGTGCTTTTATTTTATGGGTTGTTTATTTACTGGAAAAGTATTTTTATCAATTTCGATAGCTGATAGTTTATGATTTTATCTCTACAATCTGTGTTGGATCGAGTCTTGCATTCCTGATGGCAATCTGCTGGGCTATAGATTCGGCCAGCTGGCGGAATGCCAAAGCAACCGGCGAAGATTCATCAAGCGTGGCAACCGGACTTCCGCTGTCGCCCGATTCGCAGATGCTCTGAACCAAAGGGATCTGGCCAAGAAGCGGAACACCGATTTCTTCAGCAAAGCGTTTCCCTCCTTCTTTTCCAAAAATATAGTATTTATTTTCGGGTAATTCGGCAGGTGTGAACCAGGCCATATTTTCAACAAGACCCAGAACTGGTACTTTTACGCTTTCGGTTGTAAACATATTGTAGGCTTTGCGTGCATCAGCTAATGCAACCTCCTGCGGTGTTGTTACAATGGCAACACCTGTAACTGGTAAGGTTTGAACAAGGGTGAGATGAATATCCCCGGTTCCGGGAGGCATATCAATAACCAGGTAATCGAGTTCTCCCCAATCGCCGCCTGTAAGCATTTGTGTGAGGTAATTGGATGCCATAGGGCCACGCCACACAAGTGCTTTTTTCGGATCTACAAAAAAGCCGATGGATAAGAGCTTGATCCCGTATTTCTCCATAGGTTCGAGGATGGTACGACCGTCTTCCTCGCGGGCTTTCGGATGTGCATCAACCAGGTCGAACATCAGCGGAACCGAGGGTCCGTAAATGTCGGCATCAAGTAATCCTACTTTAGCACCGAGTTGTGAAAGCGCAACTGCAAGGTTTGCCGAAACTGTTGATTTTCCTACTCCACCTTTACCCGAAACTACTGCAATAATATTTTTTACTCCTTTGAGCATAGTATCGTCGGGTCCGCGGCGGGTTGTTGTACGCGACGAAAGTTCTACTGTTACTTCTGCATAAGGATCAACCCGTCCGAGAATGGCTTTAACACAGTCGTTCTTCATTTTATCTTTCATCGGGCAGGCAGGAGTGGTAAGAACCAACTTCATGCTTACCTTTTTTCCGTCTATTTCAATATCTTCAATCATACCCAATGATACAACATCCTTGTGCAAATCAGGGTCATGTACGAATTTTAATGCATTGATTACTTGTTCTTTAGTAATAGTCATTACGTAATTCCTTATTTTTATTTAGAATGTGTAAAGATAATTTAATTAATGATATGCAATCCGTATTTTGGAAATATTATAAGTGTGCCAATCTAATATGGAAGAGCTTGCAGATCGGATATAATTATTGCACAATAAAAAAACCTTCCGGTAATAATGCTGCCGGAAGGTTTTTGAAAAAGGATGCTGTGCTCAGTTTATCTGATGAAAAGTAACTCGCGGTATTTAGGTAATGGCCATTTTTCATTATCCACAATGAGTTCGAGTTTATCGATATGATACCGGATAAGATCGAAAAACGGGAAGATTTTTGTTGCATATTCAAGGGCTCGTTCGCGTGCATCCTCAATGGTATTGGCGTGTTTGCGGGCTTCGGTCATCTCACCGACATGGGTTTCGATTTTCTCCACATGATCCGATATTTCCTTGATAAGTTTAAGCCTTCGCGATGCAAGAATGTTATATTCTTCTTCGCTGTAAAGGTTTTTCATGCCCTGGGTACTGTTGATAAGCATGGCCTGGTACTCAATTACAGTAGGCAGTATATGGTTTTTTGCGAGGTCGTTTAATACGCGTGCCTCGATCTGGATCTTTTTAACGTACAATTCATGTCGGACTTCGGTGCGTGCTTCCATTTCAATATCAGTATACACATTGGCACGTTTGAAAAGTTCACGGGTCTGCGGTGTAAGGTAAGCGTCGTAAATCAGGGGAACAATGGCTTCGCAATCGAGTCCCCGTGCGGCAGCTTCAGCTTTCCATTCTTCGCTGTAACCATTTCCGTCGAAACGTATGGGTTTCGATTTGGTGATTAAACGTCGCAAGACTTTTAATATGGCTTCATCCTTTTTAACCCCTTTTTCAATAATCGCATCAACTTCAGTTTTAAAGTCAACGAGCTGCACTGCCAGGGCTGTGTTAAGAGGTATCATGGCTGAAGCACAGTTAGCCGACGATCCTACGGCACGGAATTCGAACCGGTTACCCGTAAAGGCAAAGGGCGAAGTGCGGTTGCGATCGGTATTATCAAGTAATATTTCAGGAATCTTGCCGATATCAAGTTTTATCGCTGTTTTTTGCTCCGGCGACATTTTTTCGTCGGTAACTCGTTGTTCAATTTCATCAAGCATGCGCGTAAGCTGCTGCCCAAGGAAAGCGGATATAATTGCCGGAGGGGCTTCGTTAGCACCCAGTCGGTGCTGGTTGCCCGGCGAAGCAATCGAAGCTTTAAGTAAGGCATTGTGTTTATGAACCGCAACCAGCGTATTGATAAGGAATGTGAGAAACTGCAGGTTCAGCCTTGGCGTTTTGCCTGGTGATAAGAGATTAACCCCTGTATTTGTACTTACAGACCAGTTGTTGTGTTTCCCTGAACCATTAATGCCCGAAAATGGTTTTTCGTGCAGCAATACCTTAAAATTATGTCGACTGGCAACCTTCCGCATAACCATCATTACCAGTAGGTTATGGTCGTTGGCCAGGTTCGTTTCTTCATATATAGGGGCAAGTTCATATTGATTCGGAGCCACTTCGTTGTGACGGGTTTTGAGCGGAATCCCTAGTTTATACGATTCGTACTCCATATCCTTCATAAAAG
>CAISRK010000061.1 GCA_903887815.1 uncultured Bacteroidales bacterium
ACCTGTTTTAGCAGGGGGAGCGCCATCGGGATACAATACCGAAGCACTTAAAGTAATCACAGCTGCAAATGCAAAAATCCATGGTAAATGTTTGATCCTCATAATTTTGTGTTTTCTGATTAGTAATGGGTCTGATTAAAATAAGGGCAACAGGTTCGAAAAGTTATTGATACGTAACTAAGTGAAAATCAATTCCTGAAATCATACTTAGGTTAATATCCTTTTTAATGTATAACATGTTATTGAACAGCCTGATATCGGTTTTGTTCAACAGGCAAAAAAAATGGCCCCTGGATTCCCGGGGCCATCTGAAAAAGAAATAAAGTGGAACTAATCGTTACCGACAATCATTTTGTTCGATTTACGGCGTTTAAGTCTGATCTTTAATACATAGGTTATATAATACATTGCTGGAACAAAAAGCAATGTAAGGAAAGTAGCAAAACTAAGACCGAAAATAATGGTCCATGATAGCGGCCCCCAGAACATAACGTTATCGCCACCCACATGAAGATGAGGATTCAGGTTGGTAAAGAAAGTGACAAAATTAAGGTTCAGCCCGATTGCAAGCGGCACAAGGCCAAGTATAGTTGCTGCTGCAGTAAGCACAACCGGGGTCATACGGATTTTGCCTGCCTGTACAATTGCTTCGCGGGTTTTGTATCCACGTTCCTTCAGCGTGTCGATAAACTCAACAATAAGAATTCCGTTTCGCACAACTATACCTCCAAGGGCTACAACTCCCAAACCGGTCATAATGATTGAAATGCTCATATTGAAAATTACGATCCCAAGCAATACCCCGATAATACTGAAGAAAACCTCACTTAAAATTAGCAATGCTTTACTCATCGAATTGAATTGGGAGATCAGGATAAAGAAGATCAGGCCAATAGCGATAAGCATTGCCATGGAGAGGAAACTTGCTGCTTCCTGCTGGTCAACTTTTTCGCCGGTGAGGCTGATATCGACCCCTTCGTGTTTCGGGAATGAAGCTGCAAGTTTTGTGATCTGAGGCACAATTTCATTAGCCGTATAGCCGGAGAGGACCTCACTTGATATAGTAATGATTCGTTTCAGGTTCTGACGTTTTATTCCTCCATAAGTATCAGTATAACCGATTGAGGCTACCGATGATAGCGGAATAGAACGTAACTGACCGGAATTCATATCACGGTAGGTAATCTTTAGGTTTAACACGTTATTAATATTCTCACGTGTTGCCTTTGAATATTTCAACTGGATTGGGTATTCATCCTCCCCTTCTTTATACTTCGAAATTTCGGAGCCGAATACAGCGGTACGGATCTCAGTAGCAATCTGCCCTGTTGATATACCTTCGATATTAGCCCTTGTACGATCGATATTTACAACGATTTCCGGTTTTATAGCCTGGAAATCCGTTTTGAGTTCTTCAACTCCCGGAATCTGAATTGAATCAAGATAGTTTTGAAAAGCTTCGGCATCAGCAATCAGATCTTCAAGGTTTTCGCCGGTAACTTCAATATTGATTGGTTTTCCTGTAGGCGGACCCATCTTGTTTTTTTCAACGGTTATTTCTGCGCCAGGAATCCCTTTCACACCCTTTCGGAATTCATCCAGATAATTTGAAGTATTTATTCCTGCCTGCCTGTTTTTATATTCCACGAAATTTATGGTTACTTTTCCTTTTTCGGATGAAGCGGAACGGTCGAACATTCCTTCACCAGCACCAAGAGCAATATTCGTGATAATCGATTCAACATTAGGATTATTTTCACCCAGAACGCCTTTGATGCGGCTTTCGACAATCCGGGTTATTGAGTCCGTTACCTTCTGATCGGTTCCCACCGGCAACTTAACAAACACATTTATAGTATTTGGCATATTGTCGGGGAAAAACAAGACTTTGGGATTGCGTAATCCAACCAGGAAGAAAGTAAAGAAAAACAGGAAAGTGACTCCGGCAAGCAACATATATGGGTTTTTGCCCCTGAGGAAGAACCGGAGCTGGCCATCATAAATCTCCATCAGGTAAATCCAGGCGGTATTCTGCCACCAGTTTATCATTAGTTTAAGCACTTTGTTATAGAAGAAAACAAGTAATGCAGCAAATGCAAACAAATTCCCAATCCCAAATGCTACTTCGGAACGATTAATCGCAAAAATCAGGTATCCCGGTACAGCCAGAGCAAGCAGTATTAGGATGGTCTTCCTCAAATTGCGTTTCGTTTTAGCCAGATCGGGAGCATCATACTCATGACGCATAAATGAAATTGCAAATACCGGGTTGATAATATAGGCTACGAAAAGCGATGCAAAGAGTGTAAGAATAAGCGTTACAGGCATAAAATACATGAACTTGCCCACAATACCAGGCCAGAATGCTAAAGGAAAGAAAGGAGCAAGAGTGGTTAAAGTCCCTGACAAAATAGGCAGGAATACCTCCCCGGCTGCCTGCTTGGCAGCCAATATTATATTGGGCTGCTTCTTATGGATACGGTGGGTGTTTTCGATTACAACAATCGCATCATCCACCACAATCCCAAGTGCAAAGATGAAACCGAACATTACGATCATGTTCATGGTAAATCCAAGACCCGGCATGATCATCCAGGCTACAAACATGGAAAGCGGAACGGATAATCCTACAAAGAATGCATTGGTGAACCCCATAAAGAACATGAGAATGATTGTCACCAGTATAAATCCGAGTATAATTGTGTTATTTAGCTCTTCGAGTGTGTTGCGTGTATAACGCGACATATCGCCCGAGATAGTAACTTTTACATCCTTGGGATATGTTTTCCCGACCAGTTCATTATTAATAATTTCCTTTATTTTGTCGGAAGCATCAATCAGATTCTGGCCGCTTTTCTTGATCACATTCAGCGTGATCACATTCTGGCCGTTGAGGCGCGAGAAGCTTTCCTGTTCTTTAAATCCATCCGTAACAGTTGCAATGTCTTTCAGATAAACCAGGGCACCGCTTGATGATTTGAATGCAAGGTTCCTGATCACGTCAATATTAGTAAACTGCCCCACAACCCGGATTGAGCGCTTCATGCCGTAACTGGTAATATTTCCGGCCGAGATTGTTAGATTTTCGGAAGAAACTGCACGCTGTATATCGGAGAATGTTACATTGGCTGCCTGCATCCTGTAAATATCGGCATCGATCTGTATTTCCCGTTCAAGGGCACCAACAATATCAACACGGGTTATTTCTTTCAATAATTCTATCCGGTCCTGGGCCTGTTCGCCGTATTTTTTGAGCCGTTCCAGATCGTAATTACCCGATAACTGTATATACATGATCGGGATTTCGGAGAAGTCGATCTCCGCCACATCCGGTTGCGACGGCAGGTTATTCGGCAGATCGGTACGCGCCTTATCCACGGCATCCTTAACCCGCTGTTTTGCTTCTGCAACTATAACATCGGTGTTGAATTCGACAACAACTATCGAGAAATCCTGAAGTGAACTGCTTGTAATCTTTTTAACACCGGCAACTCCTTTCAATTGTTTCTCTATCGGCCGGGTTACCAGGTTTTCCATATCGGTTGGAGAAGTTCCCGGGTAAACCGTGTTTACCATAACTGTCGGTATGACAATTTCGGGGAACTGCTCCTTCGGGATACGCAAATAGCTTACGATTCCAAGCAGTGATATAAAGATCGCCAAAACATATACGCTGGTTTTGTTATCTATAGCCCAGCTGGTGGCGAAAAATTCTTTGAATTTATTTTTTTCCATATCCTATATTTTCTTTTATCCTGACAGTTTTCCTGATTGCAGGTTTACCGGCATGATTATTTAACTGAGGGCAAAAAGAGATAAAATTATTTGATGCTTAAAGGTTGTCCTTCAACCAGTGAATTAAAACCTGTACTGATAATCTTATCGCCGGCCTGCACCCCTGAAGTTATCTCTGCCAGCCCGTTATAGGTTTGACCGATTTCAACTTTTTGTTTGTGTGCTATTGATTTTCCGCCTTCTTCCTTTGCTAAATAGAGGTATTTCCCATCAGGTGAATCCTTTATAAGGTTAACCGGTAAAACAAGCGCTTTCAGATTCTGGTAATCGTTTATTTTGACAACTGCAATCATATTGGCCCTGTATTCAACCTTACTTGCACCCAGGTGAATTTCGACCTGGAACGAGCGGTTCGATGGATTAATGTACTTGCTCGAGAATACAATCTTCGATTTTATTTCCTGGTTGAAGTCGGGGAAGAAAACCAGGACATCATTACCAACTCTTACCTTTGGGGCATATACTTCGGCAATATCGGCCATTACTTTGACGCTGCTGAAATTTACTACCCTGAAAACAGGTATGGTACCGGCAGCTGCCATTTGTCCAACTTTTACACCAACCTCTTCAATAGTTCCGTTTATAGGAGCTTTGATTTTGTACATTTCAACCTGCTGGCGTAAGGTGGCAATATTTTTTTCAAGTGATTCTTTGTTGTTCTTTGCCGTAAGATATTGTACTTCGGATCCTATTTGCTGATCCCACAACGATTTTTGTTTTGCAAACAGGTTGGTGGCAAATTCAAGTTGTTGGTTAACGCCTGCAATCTGCTGCTGAATTACATTGTCATCGAGTTGGGCAAGGACCTGGCCTTTACGCACTGCATCCCCTTCTTTAACATAAACTGAGGTAACAACCCCCGGCATCTGAGGGGCAACAGCAACATTATCCTGGCCATCGACTTTTCCCTGGACTTCGATATAGTGGTTAAATTCGGATGGTTGCAATTCGGTTACCATCACATCGGTAAATTTGATACTTGTACTGTCATTAACTTTAAGTTCGCTTTCCAGTTTCTTGATCTGGTCGGCAATCTCATCATGTTGTTTCTTTAACTTCTCAAGCTCTGCTTTCTTATCAATGGTGCTGCCGCAGGCAAAGGCTATAATTACAAGTGCTAAGACGATAATTGATTTGGACATTGTTTTCATCGTATGGTATATGTTATGGATTACAGGTTGTTATTTAATTTGTCAAGTTTATTTTTGGCAGAGATCACTGAGAAAATAGAATTATACATATTGCTTTGAGCCGTAAGGTATTGATTCAGAAATTCGGTAATATCCCTGCTCGAAGCGAGTCCTTCCTTGAATTTAATCAGTGATTTATCATAAATACGCTTGGTGAGTTCTATGTTCTTTTTGTCATTCTGGTATTTCTCATAAGCGGTAGTAAGTTCATTTACGGTGTTTATATACTGCAGCTGAAGTCCGTTAGCTGCATTTTCCTTGGTGTTAACCACCTTTTGCAGTTCCATTTCACGTTGCTGAACCCGTACATTTCTCATTCCGCTCGAAGCGATAGGAATGTTCATCGATACCTGGATTACATCAGTCGGGGCGAAATCAAACTCCGGTTTGTTCATTTTGGCTGAGTGGCGGTAAACGGCGGCCAGGTTGGGCAGGTAGAGGCTTTTTTCACGTTTCAGGTTTAGGTTACTGATTGCTTCCGTTGTATTAAGTATCTGGTAATCGAGGTTGTTATTTATATTAAACTGGGTGCCTACTATAGTTTCGAGGTTAATTGTTCCGGCAAGGCTTTCAAGATTATCAGTAAGGATAATCTGGCTCGCAAACGAAACGCCCAGCTGGAATTTTATAAGATCATGTGTAGCTGCCAGTTGCCTGTCCATCGAGCTGAGTGCATTGGTAAGTGTGAGTGTAACCAGCTCGATCTGATCGACATCGGTATTTTCAATCAGGCCCTGCTGATACATGGCCTGCATATCGGTGAGTGTTTTTTTTGTATTTGCAAGCGACAAACTCAGGATGTCACGGGTTTGTTTCAGAACAAGGGCCAGGGCATACGAATTGGCTACGCTCTCCTTAAGGTCGATTTCTGTTTTTTGCTTGTTTTGGTCGGTCATCATATAGAAGACTTTTGTGGCCTGCAGACCAACAATATATTCACCACTGAAAATCAGCTGTGAAACCACAATATCGAGCGTAGCATTATCCTTTACTCCAAGTTGTATGGGGGGAGCCGGTGTATAACCCATGTAAACGGTTTTGTTTGTAATGTCGTCAGCTGTAAGAGTAGTTCCGGCCGGCAGATCTGTTGCCAGGAAGGTATATCCTCCAAGGCTCATTTCAGGCACTTTAAATAAGTGCTGGTAATTTGCCTGTGCACTAACCTGGGGTAAGCCTATGGCTGTGGTTTCCCAGATTTTCTTTTTAGCTATTTCCTTATCGAGTGCCGAGTTTTTGGAACTGGCATTGTTTTTAATTGCATAATCCTGTGCCTGTTTGAGACTCAGTGTTAAGGTTTCAGCTTGTTTATCCTGGGCCGCTGCATTGGTTTGAATAAACAAAAACAGGCATACGGATAAAATCATGGTAATGATAGGTACTTTCATGGATCAGATAATGTTGTTGAGAAGTTTAATTTGTTTTTCATAGTAAGCCAGGCCTTCGGCATTGGCAATTCCACGTATGTGATTATCGAACATAACCTGGAATACTTTTTCGAAGCCAAAATTGGTCGATGATAAGAATTCTGGATCGTGCACATCAACCAGTTTCTGGATATACAGACGTGCAACAAGTTCGATATCCAGGTCGTTACGGTAAATCCCTTCATCAATACCCTGGGCAAAATTGCGTTTTACCTGTTCGAAAACATGGTCGCGTTTCATAATCACAAACTCACGGTAAATGGCCGGATAGTATTTCTGAAGTTCAAAAATATTCACCGGATTCATATCCTTCATTTGTTTACTTACATTCCTGCTGACCTGAAGAAGTATATCGATAGCGTTCATACTGGCAATATCACCGGTAAAACAAATGGTGCTTTCTTTGCTGTGCATGTGTTTGAGTGTCATTTCAACCAGTTCGGTTTTATTGGCAACATACTGGTAGATTGTTTTCTTCGAAATACCAACCTCGCGGGCAATATCGTCCATCGATACGCTGCGAATCCCGTAAATCTTGAACAGGCGAAAGGTTTCGGTTAATAATCGGTCGAGTTTTTCATCCATTTTATAACGTTTGAGGCGGCAAAAGTACAATATTAATTAATGCAGGAAACGAAATGAACAAAAAATGTTTCCACGTATCAAATGTGTTGTCCATGAAGGGGCCCGATTTAAATGCAAAATTTATCACAAAACAAAGGTTCAGCAATCAAAAAGCGGTGAATGCCGGAAATGAGGCGGTGAATGGGAGGGATGGGACGATGGGCAATTATTCGACAAGGCGATGGGCGAAAAGACCAGGAGACAAGGGGAAATTGCGACAAGTGGACACGGGGGCGAGAAGACAAGGCGACAATGTGTATTGGTGTCTTGTCCTGAATTAATTCTGATCAAGGTTGCCAGGTGAAAAGGTCAAAAATCAGAAACTTAAGCAAATGTTTCAGCTAAACAAATACCATGAAATATATTGAATGTTGCCTTTATAGTTCCTTTAACAGTGACGCTGAATCAGATTTTCCGCCTGCTAAATGATGTAA
>CAISRK010000062.1 GCA_903887815.1 uncultured Bacteroidales bacterium
CTTTTATCTTTATGGTATTATCGGATTTTGTAAGCCGCAAATTTAAGTTCTGGTCGTTTATCTCGATGGTACTGCTGGTTTTTGTTCATGGCTACAACCTGGATATCAGGTATATGCAACCCTGGACACTTCCGGGAGAGCCTGTTTCATTCACATCTTTTGCCGAGTACTTCCTTGCCAACGGGATTTTTCGTTTCCGCATACCTATGTTATTTATTATATCGGGATTCCTGTACGCCCTTCACGATACCAAACCCTATAAACAGCGGACACAAAAGCGCTTGCGTACTTTGCTTGTCCCTTACCTGGTTTGGAGTGCCATCGGTTTGCTTTTTACTTATGCTTTGGAATACTTTCCGGTAACACGTGAAATTGTTTCTGCTTCCAGTATAGTTAGAATTGATGATTCACGCGCTTTGCTCCATAATTACCAGTGGTACGAACTGCTTTTCCGTTGGTTAATTATACCGGTCCCATACCAGTTATGGTTTATCCGGGTTCTGCTTATTTATAATATTGCTTATCCGCTTATCCGCCGCTGGGTTACAAACCGGATTGCACGATGTATATTCTTTCCAGTAGCAATCCTTCTTTGGTTAAATACAACAAGTTTTGTACTTATTGAAGGTGAGGGGTTACTTTTCTTTTCGCTGGGAGTATGGATTCAAAAAACTGATTTCTCAATTGAGAAGCCGGCAAATTGGCTGAATCCGCGCTGGTGGGGACTGGTTTTCGTGATTGTTGCTGGCATTAAAACCCTGCTTGCATTCAGGGGACAGGAATACCTGGGTAATGCAATTTTCCCGGTTCTCATTATTCTGCATAAAATTGTAATCCTGAGCGGTCTTATATCCTGTTGGTATGGCCTCGATACTGTTGTGAAATTCTTTATCAGTAAAAACTGGTTTGTTTGGCTAAGCGCCTTCGCATTTATAATGTATGCGATGCATGCACCGCTCGTTGCCTATCTTATCAATCCTGCACTTGCGCTGCTCAGGCCATTGCCCGGAAGCCAGCTTATTGCTTTTGTCCTGCTTCCCGTTTCAGTTATTTTGCTGGCTATAGGAACCGGGGCACTTTTACGCAGGATAAGCCCTGCCGTATATGGTTTACTAACCGGTGGCCGTGGACTTTAACCTGTTTTTAAACTTCTCAAGGAATCACTTACCGGAATCTGATTTCGGTTATTCAATTCTATCCAGCCCTACTCATCCTTTACTAAAGAATTAGTAAACCCTCCCTGCTTTTAGACTACTTTTGCCTCAAATTTCCAGAATGGCCTTAACTATTGAACAACAGAAGGTGTACAAATCAGGGTTGGTTTATGCCCTGTTGAGTTATTGTTGCTGGGGGGTATTCCCTTTATACTGGAAACTCCTTTTACATGTTCCTCCCCAGCAGATCCTCGCTCACCGTATTGTTTGGTCAATGCTTTTCCTGTTTATAATTCTTGCCTGGCGTCGCGACCGGTTATTTATACGATACCTTAAATCACCGCGGATCCTGGGCGTTTTACTGCTGACAGCTGCGCTTATAGGAGGGAACTGGTTTGTTTATATTTACGCGGTAAACAATAATCACATTGTTGATGCCAGCCTGGGATATTATATTAATCCTATTGTGAATATCCTCCTGGGGGTGCTGTTTCTGAAGGAACGTCTTACACGGATACAGATCGTTGCCGTTACGTTTGCATTTGCCGGTGTGGCTTACCTTTCATACCACTACGGGCGTTTACCGGTCATATCCCTGTTCCTTGCATTTTCGTTCGGGTTTTACGGTTTACTCCGCAAGAAAATCAACCTGCAATCGATGCCTGGACTGGTAGTCGAAACCGTATTGCTGTCGCCCGTGGCACTCTGGTATTTGTGGCATATGAATTCAGTCGGAGCAGGAGCCTTTGGCCATTATTCCACTTTGGCCGATGTTTTGTTGGTTCTCGGTGGACCGGTAACGGCATTGCCGTTGTTCTGGTTTGGTATTGCAGCTACCCGCATTCCGCTTTCGACACTAGGTTTTATACAGTACCTTTCTCCTACAATACAGTTATTGATTGGGATATTTGTTTTCAGCGAAGCCTTCGACAGTGCCTACCTGGTGAGTTTCGGCCTGGTTTGGACCGGATTGGCTATATATACTTACAGTGTAATAAATGGATTGAAAAGGCGGAATGCTTGATTTCGGATTTCGGCTGTTGGATGTTGTATGTTGGATGTAGGATGTTGGATGTTGGATGCTGGCTGATGGACGCTAGGATATATATATATTATACAGCTATCAGGTTGTGAGCCAGTTAATTCATCCGGCCTGTTAAATGTCAGAAGGTAACAAAACCGATTTTATAGGCACTGTAGTCTTCCGTCTTCTGTCTTCCATCTTCCGTCTTCCGACTTCCGTCTTCCGGCTCCTGTCTTCCGTCTTCCGACCTCCGACTTCCGACTTCAGTCTTCCGGCTCCTGTCTTCCGTCTTCCGGCTCCTGTCTTCCGTCTTCCGTCTTCCGTCTTCCGGCTCCTGTCTTC
>CAISRK010000063.1 GCA_903887815.1 uncultured Bacteroidales bacterium
ATATTTAGTCACTTTGCCTCTAACTTCGATTACATTTTCCAGAGATTTGACCTGAATTTCACATTTATCCGGGCTTCTTCCCGTTCTTCCTGATCCGGGAGCGTTGTAATGCACAAGGAATCACTTCCGACTTAATATGGTTTCTGCCTGACACCGGAAGAAAGTGATATTAACTATGCTTTATGACCAAAGAACGGACTTAAATGTGGTTTCTCGCATAGAATTCGAGGCGAAACAGTTTTTTCACCAGCCTCCGTAACCTGCTTCTTTTTTTAGGCAAATCACCTAGAACGGATTCAATAACAGGAAGTTCAACGCCATTAAGTATAAAATGCGTTTGTTTTTCGGTAAGTTTCATGAATCCATCAAGGGCTACCTGGTCGGCATTGGACCAAACCCTGTTCGAACGACATACCAATACAGGGATATCGGCATCCGACACAAGTTCAACCGGGTAAGGGTAGTATAAAATGGGTGGTAATTCAATTAATACGTAGTCAGGTTCGAATGCTAATCCGATTAAATTCTGTTCAAGGATATCTTTGTAGTTTTTTACGGAATAGAACTTTTCGCTGATATTGTATACAAAATATTCGCCTGATCCAAGACGTTCTTCTGATTTCACCAGGAACGGACTGTCGAAATCGATGCGTGTGTCAGGATACCCCAAAAGCAGACTGATAAGCGAACCCCGCTGTTTTCCCCTGTTTTTCGAAGCAGGTTTGCCTGCAGGTGCATTATCCTGGTATCCTATCTGATTAGTTTCGGTTTTCAAAAGAGTTTCGTGCGAAAAATCCAGAACAATTACCTTTTCGCCCAGCAATTTTAGTTTTTGAGCCAGGTTAGCTGCTATTGTCGACTTACCTTCACCTCCCAATGCACTGAATATCAAAAGCGTCTTAGGCCTTTTTCCTGAGTTGTTTACCTTTAAGTAGAGTTCAATATTCTGAATTGTGATCTCCAATAAGCGGTTAGCTATGAAAAGGAAATTGGTATTCTGCACTTTCAGTAATATTTTAGGGAATATTCCCAGCATAGGCAATTTGAGAATCCGGGAACCTTTATCGGGGCTTTTAAGTGATCCATCAAAATATTCCATCAGCAGTACGCTTATCAGTACAATCAGGAAGCCAACCAATGCCCCGATGATAATCAGCATTTTACGTTTGGTCGGAGTTGGAGTTAATGGAAAGTACGGAGGATCAATAGTTTTCAGATTCGAAGACAACTCATTATCCTGCATTTTCAGTTTCGCCTCATTTAATCCATGTAATATTTCAAGGAATTCCTGTTCCGCAACTGAGATTTCTCTTTCGATCCTTTTCAGATTTGCACCTGCAGGAGCATAAATTGCATATTGTTTCTGAAAGTCGATGATTTTTTGAGCCATAACCACAAGACTGGCTTTGCTGCTTTCAGCCTCGAGCACATTGGCAATCCAATCGTTAAGAACAGAACTGACGGGTAATCCATCAGTTGTATTTCCATAGGCATATAATTCGCCAACAGCTGACTTCACATCCTCTTTCAGCTTTTCATCCTGAGCCTTGAGTTCTGCAAGATGTTGGATGTCTTTCTTATCAAGTGAGTCCTTATTTTCGATTGATGTAATTTTATAACTAACCGCTCCAAGCTGATCTCTCAGTTCGAGTATCCTGGAACTTTTTAATTGTATCTGTTCCTGGTTGCCAAGTTTTTCCTCTAAGCGTGTAATGGCAGCCTGTACACCGGCCAGGTGGACTTTTTTGCTATTGTAATCAAGATCCAATTGTTCCTTGACCCCCGCTATAGCTTTACTTTGCTCGTAATAGTTTATTATATTGTTATCTGTATTAAACTTCAGAAGTTTATCTTCAGCAACCGATAGTTTTGAAGCAGCCATCTCAAGCTGAAATTCGAAATATTTTACTACGGCATCAGAGCGGTTTTCTTTGAATCTTCTGTAATTTTTTATACAAACTCCTGTCATAAGTTCAAGTGTCTGCTGGCAAATAGCAGGATCGTCAGTCTCGTATTTCAGACTCACAAGATCGCTGATGCCGATACGCTGCACTTTAACTGCTGACAGGGCGTTAATTGAATAATGAGGATGTGAAAAATTCAGCAGTTTATAAATAAAGTTGGTATCGCTGCTGTGCATGTAATCAGTCAGATTTTTAACGGTCTGCTCAAAGGCCGCCAGGTTAATTGAGGCCGGCAGCCATGAAGGATTTATTGTATCAACAACGGAATAAAACGAAAAAGTCTTGTTAACAGTCGAAGTATCAGTTTCATTTTCGGAATCTGGCTCGTTTTTTTGAGCATTTTGCTCAGGGGAACCGGTTTTTTTTACTACCAGGCGGAGGATATATGCAGGGGTAATTTTTTTAAGCCCCGAAAAGCTCCCAGCTGAAATGTACCGTGGATCTGCTTTTTCAAGCATAAGATGCTGGGCCAGCAACCTTATAGCAACTTCCTGCTGGGTTTCGCGCGACCTGATCACGTTAATCAGGTTATCAAATGAAGTATTTGAAGCCAGGGAGTTGATTGCCTTATCCAATTCAACGCTCGAACCTGTTGCAATTCCGGTATAAAGTGTAGTTTCGGAACCAAATTTCAGGTCCGGCTTCCTGGTCATATACGTTACCAGAGCTGCCAGTACAAGCGGAATTACAAGTAATAAAACTATATGTCTTCGCAGTATCCTTATAAAATCAATTATATTCATCCTTCTGGGTTATTGTACTGTTATATTAAACTTAAATCCGACCAGTTCTTCAAGTAGCATATAGGCAGTTTTAAAATCGACTTTGGCTTCTATAAAACTGACTTCTGCATTGCCGGCTGTTTCCGACATACTGGAATATGCGCCGAGAGGTATTACCCCATTTTGAAATTCTTTTTCTGCCATAACCATATTCATCCTTGAAGTTTCGAGGTTTCTGGCCTTTATTTTAAGCAGCGAAAGCTTCATAACCAGATCATTGTACTGTTTAATAACCATTTGCCTGATTTGATCCCTTTGAACCTCGGCCATAGTCTCAGCCTGGTCAATTTCCATTCTAGCCAGGTCGATCTGGTTTTTATGAGTAACAAAATCGGCAAGAGGAAGTTTTAAATATGCACCTACCCCATAATTAGTCTGAGTGGCTTTGGTAGCCATTAAAGCAGGGCTTTGTCCCTCAGCCGTGTTTGTCGAAAAGTTATCAAATGTTCCGTAACGTATGTCAGCCTGGATGCCGAAATTCTTTGTCCAGGATTTACTATTCATATTAAGAATAATTTTTTTTGCTAAAATACTCTGTTCCAAATACTTCAGTGTTGCATTATGTGCAATTGCTGAATCGATCATTACAGCCAGGGGAGGAAAGGAAATGCTGTCGTATTGCAGGTGCTGATCAAGCGGTTTGGCAGTTTGTGCTATAACTGCAAACGGAAGGATGCTGGTCAAACCTGAAAGAATAATAATTTGCAGAAATTTCATTATATTTATTTTTTAAAGTAGAAATCAGACCGTATCTTTCTGAAACAGGGCCGGTACTGTTCTCAGAATGAGTTTCAGGTCGTACCAGAAAGAATAGTTATTACCTACAAAGTGATCGGCATATACATTATCAAGGCGTTTGCGTTCGTCTTCCGACATATCTCCGCCTTTGCCCCTGAGTTCTACCTGCCACAGCCCTGTTATGCCTGCAGGGGCAAGAAAACGTTTCGACATATCATCAACCGTAAGCAGTTCGGCCTCATAAACAGGCAAGGGACGATTACCGACAATGGACATATCTCCTTTTAAAACGTTAATAAGCTGGGGAAGTTCATCAATACTCGTGTTTCGGATAATCTTCCCTACTTTGGTGATACGCGGATCGTCAACAATTTTGATGAATGCCGATTTTGTTTTGGCTACTTCCCGCTTCTGAACATTGAACCAATAATCGCAGATAGTGTAATCTTTGATGTGCAGAACGGGAGAGCAGGTCTGGCCTAACGGCAATTCACTGCATCGTGGGCAAGGTGAAGTAAAATCAATTTCGGCAGGTAAGGATGAAGCGTTATACTGGTTTTTCTCTTTGGCAAGTTTTGCCAATTCGGAATCGGAACCCGTGCGCATAGAGCGTAACTTATAGAAATCGAATGGCTTACGGCCAACTCTTTTCGAAATATAATACACTTTCCCGCTCGATTCGAGCCGGATAGCCAGCATGATAAGAAGTAAAAAAGGGGATAGCACTATCAGGGCAAAACCCGCTACTGCTATATCAAACAGTCGCTTTGAAAAGGGCATCCTGTATACAATATCAGCTTCTGCTATTGGCTGCGATGCTAAAGTTCTGCCTCTGAAATCGCGGAGGAACCGAATGCGTTCAACCAGGTTGTGTGCTGCCGGCAGAGGGGTAACAAAGAAATCATCGATACGCTTGTTAAATGCTGTTTTGTAAAGATCCTCCCTGAACTCAGGTGCAAGCAGAATAAAAGGGATAGCATTAAATACAGGTCGTTGGCGCACCCATTCGAATATATCCAGTCCATTGCTGCCAGGAACCGATGACTCACAGATTATAGCATCAAAATTATGCTCTGCCCTGAAGAAATTGTCAGCCTTAAGCCTGTTTTCCACTGTGCTAAGTGCAATATCCGGGCAATTTTTGATTATCGCGATATCCTGCGGGGAGCTTCCTATGTAGAGTATGTTAAGTAAGTTTTCCATAATCAGTTTCCAGGTGTGAAGCAAAAACTATTCGGGGGGGGGCAATTGATTTAGTTCGGGATAATTACCATTTGACTGCAAAATGGACAGGAAACAGGTTTTTTTTAATCAGCTCTTCGAGTTCTTCAGGGTTGAACGGTTTTGTAAGGTAATCCTGCGCCCCGAGTTTATAACATTTCACTCTTTCCTTGCTGGCTTCGGTGCCGGAGAGCATTATAACAGGGGTATGCTTGGTATAACCCCTTTGCCGGATTTTTTCGAGGAGTTGGTATCCATCCATATTAGCCATCTGGATATCACAGATAATCAGGTCGGGAAGGTTGCCTTCGAGCCATTCGAGAGCCTCCACACCATCGCTTTTACTTACAATAACGTAATCCTGTGAAAGGAAATTTTCGAGTAACATGCGAATGTTCAGTTCATCATCAACAACCAGTATTGTATGCTTCATATTCTTTCAGGTTTATTCCGTTATTAAGAAATTATTTGCAACACGCGAAATTCCGGGTTGATTATTCCGATAACCTTTTACCTCCGGGTACCGAAATAGTTCATCCGAAACATAAATTTAAGAACTAAGTTACGAATGTAAGCAGTTAACTGATTCGAAACAGTTAAAAATAAACACTTTTCAGTTTCGGTGAGAATATTTTAGTCATTTAATCCTATTTTAAGCATACAAACCGGCACAGAATCCATACTGGTTATCAAAGTTTTTCTTCAGCCAACTGTTTAACCACCTTCTCAATTACAGTACAGAGCTTTCCGATTAAACTCTCCAGTTCGGAATTTGCCCCGGGCTTGCCCGCCAGGGACTCAATGAGCCGGATTTCCTGCTTCAGTTCATCAATTCCGAACATATCAATGTTCGACTTAATCTTGTGAGCCAGTTTCCGGGCGGTTTCATACTCTCCTGCGGAGAAGGCTTCTTTAATCCTCTCGACCTCCGGTGGAGTTTGTTCAATAAAAACCCTGATCATTTTCCCTATAAGGTCAGTATTCCCGCGGCTAAATTGAAAAAGGTAATCGAGATTGTACAGTTTTGATTCCATATTTTCCTGATTATAATCAGATGATGCATCATTTTTGCTCGCAGGCAAGCATTTGATCATGGCTTCCAGGAGTATACTTTCCTCAAAAGGTTTGGTAATATAATCGTTCATCCCCAGAAGCATGCAGCGGTTTAATTCCTCTTTGAATGCGTTGGCAGTG
>CAISRK010000064.1 GCA_903887815.1 uncultured Bacteroidales bacterium
CCCAGGAAAGCATATTTTGCCGGCAACGGAACAGCACCGTACTTGTTGCTGAAACTGCTTATAAACTGCTTTACAGCTTCACTTTCATAATCGATGTAGTCGGCTGAAATCTGGTGATAATTGAGGTTAACAAGAAATTCGGTTTCAAGTTCAAGTTCGTCCCAGCCATCCATACCAACCAGCACGACGTCGTTGGATTTTGAATAGGGATTAAGCAAAGAAACAAAATTCGGAACTGTAGTTTTATTGTTAGAGAACATAACCACGAAATTCTTTGCCCCGGCAACTAAATTCTTCGATACACCTGCCATGAAATCCGTCGAATAAACAGTTTCCTTAAGGGTACCCTGGAACGACTTATCGCTGATCCCTTCATTAACAATAGTTCTGAAGGCATCAGCAAGGGTTTTGAATTCTTTATTATCGTTACGGACCATAATAATATTTGCATCCGGGTAATGTTTGCTGATATAAGAATAAAGCTTATCAGCGGCTCCTGAACCCGAGACCTGCGACTTTATTACATATGGATTTCCTTCAACAATAGCTTCGCGGCGTGAAAGCGGATTTACAATACCGATTCCGTTTTTCAGAGCAAACCTTTCGGCAATAGAGAATGAGGGAGCATAGAGTGGACCAACCAAAAGGTTCATTTTATCCAGACCGGGCTTACGCAACGTCTGGCGTATGGTAAGGGTGTCGTTGAATTTCTCGGCATCAAGAACCTGTATACGTGCATGTAAACCGCACTTTTCGAGCGAATCGGCAGCCAGCATAAATCCTGCATAGAACTGGAAATAATTGAAATTTTCGAAACCTGATGGGGATTTGTCTTCGGATGCATCGAACAAATCAGTTGTTTCATCCAGCACAAAAGGAAGCAAAAGCGCTACCTGCCATGTCTTTTTTAAATTATCCGCTTTATAACATTTCCCGGCATTTGTGTTTTTGATACCGGCATGCTTTTCAGATTTAGGTAGGGGATTTTCAGGAATAATTTCTGTTAAACCAGGTTTAACTTCGGCCTTTTCGGGTTTCGCCTCAAACTTTTCCGGAATATTTTCAGTATGCGCGGGTTTAGCGATAACCGTTTCAGACTTTACTGCTTTGGATTGCTTTAATTTAATAACCATCCCGGCTTTAAGCCCGCCACTGAGTTGTGGGTTCAGATCAATCAGATCGTCGACCGACACTTTAAATTGCTTGCTGATACTGTATAGCGTTTCGCCGGTTTTTACTACAATTTCATCGGGAAGCGACTCCTGCTTACTTACCGGTAAGGCCTGGGGCTGGTTTACCTGTGGTTTTGAAACAGCTTTTTTTGTTGGAATTTTAATCTTCTCACCCGATTTAAGTCCCTTAAAACCGGGATTGGCAATCATTATATCATCCACCGTAACATTAAACTGCTTCGAAATACCATATAGTGTTTCCTGTTTTTTAACTATATAGAGCAAGTATTCCGGCTCCTCGCTGGCCGGGAGAGCAGTTTTTGGCTGTACTGCAATCGCTGCAGGGTCTTTAACCTTTTCAACAGGTGCTGTTGATACAGGTTCCTTAACTTTCACAACAGGTGCTTTAGTTTCAGGTTCCTTTGCTTTATCAACAGTTGGAATGACTTCAGGCTTTGAGGATCCCTTGCTTTGAGGAATACGCAAAATCATATCAGGCTGCAGACCTTTTTCAGCTAACGGATTTTCTTTAATTATATCCTGGGTGCTGACTTCGTATGCTTTAGCGATGTCGGATAGCGACTGACCTTCCTCAACAAAATGAAAATAATAGGTCTTGCCTTTATACGTCTCGATATGCGACGAACGTTTTACAGAAACATCCTGTGCCTGGATATGAATAGGAAATACAAAAGGTATTACCAATAAAAGAAGCAGAATAATACGGATACGCATGGTCAATGTTGTAATTTAAGAATCCTGTTCGGAAGCGGTTGTAAATGTAACAAATCTTTACCGAACAGAACTGTATGTTTACCAAATGTAATACGTTTCAATACATTGGGCATATTATTCCCATTCGATCGTTGCAGGGGGTTTTGAACTTATATCATATACCACCCGGTTAATTCCTTTCACCTTGTTTATTATTTCGCTCGACACAGCCGAAAGAAATTCGTAAGGCAGGTATGCCCAATCGGCAGTCATTCCATCGGTGGAAGTAACAGCACGTAAAGCTACCACATTTTCGTAGGTCCTTTCATCGCCCATTACGCCTACTGACTGAACCGGGAGGAGCATGGTTCCGGCCTGCCAGACCTTGTCATACAAACAATGACTTTTCAGTCCGTTAATAAAAATCGCATCTGCCTCCTGAAGGATTGCCACTTTTTCGGCTGTAATTTCGCTGAGTATCCTGATTCCAAGCCCTGGTCCGGGGAACGGATGACGGCTTAGGATGTTAGGGTCAATTTTAAGTGTGGTTCCAACGCGGCGGACTTCGTCCTTGAAAAGGCTTTTCAGGGGTTCGACAACTTTGAGTTTCATAAAATCGGGCAAACCGCCAACATTATGATGGCTTTTTATAGTGGCCGAAGGACCTTTAACAGAAACTGATTCAATTACATCAGGATAAATAGTACCCTGTGCAAGCCATTTCACATCTTCGATGCGATGTGCTTCTTCATCAAATACTTCGATAAATGTCCGGCCTATGGCTTTGCGTTTCGCTTCCGGTTCGGTAAGCCCTTTCAGTGCATCAAGAAAACGTTTTCCGGCTTCGACACCTTTCACATTTAATCCCATGTGCTGGTATGAATCGAGCACCGACTGGAACTCATCCTTCCGGAGTAAGCCGTTATCAACAAAAATACAGTACAATTGCGATCCAATAGCCTTATGCAGCAGAACAGCTGCTACCGAACTGTCGACACCACCCGAAAGCCCAAGTACTACTTTATCGCCTCCAAGCTGGTTTTTCAATTCATTCACAGTGGTTTCAACAAAAGCAAGCGGAGTCCAGTCCTGGCTGCATCCGCAGATATCAACTATAAAATTGCGGAGTAAAACTGTTCCGTCCACGCTGTGGTATACCTCGGGATGAAACTGGATTCCATAGGTTGGTTCACCTTCTATCCTGAAACCTGCAACTTTAACATCCGGGGTGCTTGCAATAATTTCAAATGATTGCGGGATTTCAAGAATTGTATCGCCATGGCTCATCCATACCTGTCCGCCATCGGCCATTCCACGAACGAGTTCACTTTTGTGATCGATAAAAGAAAGGTTTGCACGACCGTATTCCCGTATTTCGGAAGGGGCTACAACTCCGCCATCGGTTTTTGATAAATATTGTGCACCATAGCAAATACCAAGTAATGGGTATCGCCCCCTGATTGCAGCCAGATCAGGTGCCGGTGAGTTCGGGTCGCGCACCGAAAACGGACTTCCCGACAGGATTATTCCTTTAATATGATTGCCCAACTCAGGTATATGATTAAAAGGATGTATCTCGCAATACACATTAAGTTCGCGTATCCGCCTGGCTATGAGCTGGGTATACTGCGAACCGAAATCGAGGATCAGGATTGTTTCGTGCATGGGGCAAAGATAAAAATAATGCAGTTGCGTTGTTTGATCTCGGAAATTTGATTTTCTAAGGATATGCTCATACAAAAATATGTATCAGCAGGATTTTAAATTCAGTAATATGGTTCATATTTGGCTGATGCAGGCAGAAATCAATAATAAA
>CAISRK010000065.1 GCA_903887815.1 uncultured Bacteroidales bacterium
TCCTGGAATTTGGGAATTGGTTCTTGTCCATTGGACTTTGGGACTTGGAATTTTCAATAATTCAATATTGTCTCCTTTTTAGGTTTAACTTTGCGTGAACTTTAAGATATTTATTACCTTAAACCATTTCTGTTGAAACTCTCAGTTGTTATCGTCAGTTATAATGTAAAGCACTTTCTTGAACAGTGCCTGCATTCGGTGCGTGCTGCTGTAGCTGGTATCGAAACAGAGGTTTTTGTGGTCGATAATGCTTCGGTTGATGGTTCGGCGAAAATGGCAAGGGAGAAATTTCCGGAAGTTATCTGTATCGAAAACGAAGATAATCCGGGCTTTGCCAAAGCTAATAACCAGGCTGTCAGGAAGTCGACAGGCGAGTACATCCTCTTGCTCAACCCTGATACAATTGTTGAAACCGATACATTCAGTAAGATTATTGCCTTTATGGACAGCCACGAAGATGCAGGTGGACTTGGAGTAAAGATGGTCGATGGTACCGGTAAATTTCTGCCTGAATCGAAACGGGGATTACCAACTCCGGGAGTAGCTTTCTGTAAAGTTTTCGGTCTGTCGCGCTTGTTCCCGAAATCAAAATTATTCAATACATACCATCTTGGCTACCTCGACAAGGATAAAACCCACGAGGTTGATATTCTTGCCGGTGCTTTTATGCTGATGCGTAAAACGGTGCTCGACAAAGTCGGCTTGCTCGATGAATCGTTTTTTATGTATGGCGAAGATATCGACCTCTCCTACCGCATCACCCGGGCCGGCTATAAAAATTATTACTTTCCCGAAACACGGATCATTCATTACAAAGGTGAAAGCACAAAAAAAGGAAGCCTGAATTATGTTTTTGTGTTTTACAACGCTATGATCATTTTTGCTAGGAAACACTACTCCGCCAAGAATGCCCGGCTTTTCTCCCTGCTTATAAACATGGCCATCTATTTCAGGGCTTTCCTGTCGATAGTCAGCCGTGTAATGAAAAACACTCTCCTACCTCTGACTGACGCAACTTTTCTGTATTCCGGACTTGCCCTTATAGCCCGTATATGGGAACAACGCGTTATTTATCCGTGGGGAGGTCATTACCCGGTTGAACTCTATCTTTTTGCCATTCCGGCATTCATTCTGGTATGGATGGTAAGCATTTACTATTCAGGCGGTTTCGACAAACCGGTGAGCCTGTGGAAATCGTACAGGGGGCTTTTTTCTGGAACAATAATAATCCTTGTGGTTTATGCATTGCTCCCCGAACATTTTCGGTTCTCACGCTCACTTATTTTAACCGGAACGGCCTGGGGAGTTGCAGCTTTGACAATTTCAAGAACCCTGATGCATTTACTCCGCGTCAGTGGCTATAGAATGGACCGGGATAAAAGCAAACGCTTTGCAGTAATAGGCGAAAAAGCCGAGGCTGAACGTGTTGCTGCTTTATTGCAGAAAGCAATTTCGAACCCTGGCTTTATCGGGTTAGTTAATACAGGGAAACAACCAGGCGATTACAGTAATTTTCTTGGCAACATTAGCCAGATAAAAGATATCATTTCAATTTACAGTATTGATGAACTGATTTTCTGTGCCAGGGATATGCGTGCCGAAGATATTATCGACCAGATGTCGGCCCTGCAGCACACGCAGGTCAATTATAAAATTGCTCCTCCCGAAAGTATGTCGATCATTGGCAGCAATTCCATTGATACTGCCGGTGACCTCTATGTGATTGATATTAATTCAATTGCAAAATTTCAGAACCGCCGCAGCAAGCGCGTGTTTGATGTGGGTATTGGCTTGTGTTTGCTGGTCTCCTACCCTGTAAGTGTTTTTATCACGGGACACCCCGCCGATTACCTGTTGAATATTTTCAAAGTATTGCTTGGGTTCAGATCTATAACCGGTTATCACCCTATTGTTCAGCCGGATCATAAACTGCCTGATATCCGCAAAGGGATCATTTATCCTTCTGATGCATTTGGCATGCAAAATACTGATACCGATTCCATTGCACGCTTGAATATGCTTTATGCACGCGATTACAGAATTAGTACTGAATTTCGCCTGCTTTACAAAGGATTTAGCCGATTGGGACGAAAATAGATCATACATTGAACCAAACGGCATATTGGTTTGTTGAGGTATTGTGGTTCAGATGTTGAACAGGGAAAGTGCATAGAGTGCCTAAAGTATTTAAAGTACCCGGAGTAAAAGGATCAATTTGATTAATAAGACAATTGCTTTGATTAGAAGTATTTTTATTAACTTTAAGTACTCCAAACTCAAGGCACTCTAGGCACTCAGAAACAGAATTATTAATTACAAAATAAGTATAACCCATACCATGGCAAATTTTGAACTGGTAATGCCAAAACTTGGCGAAAGTATCATTGAGGCAACAATTGTGCGCTGGCACAAAAAAGAAGGTGACCAGGTTACTGAAGATGAATCGATTGCCGATCTGGCAACAGATAAAGTTGATTCCGAAATTCCTTCACCGGTTGAAGGCATCGTAACTAAATTATTTTTCAACGAAGGCGATGTGGTTCCGGTAGGAAAGGTAATTGCAATTATAAATATGGGGGGTGCCGACTCAGTTCCTGTTTCAACTCCTCAGCCCGAACCTGTTACTGAAGTCCAGGAGGCAAAGCCTCAGGTTCAGGAACTTGCTGCGCTGGAAGCATCAAAGGAGAGCAGCCGTTTCTTTTCGCCACTGGTTCGCAGTATTGCAAAGCAGGAAAATATTCCGTTGGCCGAACTCGATGGAATTGCGGGATCAGGCAAAGATAATCGTCTTACAAAGGAGGACTTACTGATTTATATCAAAAATCGTGGAAATAAAGTTGCAGTCTTACCAGAATCGCAACCAGTAATTCCTCAGCCATCTAAAGTTCATACTCCATCAGTTGCTGCTTCGAACGGCGATGTAGTTATCGAAATGGATCGCATGCGCAGGTTGATAGCTGATCATATGGTGATGTCGAAACAAGTCTCGCCGCATGTAACTTCATTTATCGAAGTAGATGTAACCAACATCGTACGCTGGCGCGAAAAAATAAAAGACAGTTTTACAAAACGCGAAGGTCAGAAAATCACTTACACTCCTTTGTTTGTTGAAGCAGCTGCTAAAGCGCTGCACGAATTCCCTAATGTGAATGCCTCAATTGATGGGTATAAAGTCATACAGCGAAAAGCCGTTAACATAGGAATGGCAGCTGCTCTTCCTGATGGAAACCTCATAGTCCCGGTTATCAAAAATGCCGATCAGAAAAACCTTTTGGGTATTGTAAAAGATGTTAATGACCTTGCTGACCGTGCCCGTAAAAATAAACTTAACCCTGATGATATCACTGGTGGGACTTTTACAATTACAAATTTCGGCTCGTTCGACAGCCTCACAGGTGTGCCGGTGATCAACCAGCCGCAAGTTGCAATACTTGGCATAGGAACTATCAAAAAACGTCCCTGGGTGCTCGAAACCACTGATGGTGATGTAATAGCAATCCGCCATATCTGTATGCTTTCACTTTCATACGACCACAGGCTTGTTGATGGTGCTCTTGCCGGACAGTTTATCAAACGAATCCAGCAATTGCTCGAAGGATTTGATGTTAATATGGTGATTTAGGGAAAGGGGAATAAATAGTAAATAGTAAATAGAAAATAGTAAATAGTAAATTATAAAAAGTCTGGTCTTGATTGGTTTGAAACCAGAAACCAGGAACCAGAAACAATAAACAAGAGAAAACCCGGCTTTATTAATTCGCCGGGTTTTTCTTTTTACACCTGAAAAAACTATAATTTAGCCATCGGCGGAATCATCTGTCCTACCAAATTTTATCTCATGCAACTCAATCTTACTAAACCACTTATTATATTCGATCTCGAAGCAACAGGAATCAACGTTGGCACCGACAGGATTGTTGAAATTGCCATGCTGAAAGTACACCCCGATGGACATGAGGAATTCCGCCGACACCTGGTAAATCCAACTATTCCCATACCTGATGTTGTTGTGGCGATACATGGCATAACCGATGAAATGGTTAAGAATGAACCTACTTTTAAAGAAATTGCCGGAAATCTGAATTCATTTATAGGAAATAGTGATTTGTCGGGCTATAATTCAATTAAATACGATATTCCGCTTCTGGTTGAGGAATTTTTGCGTGCCGGAGTTGAATTTGAATTAAAAAACCGCCGGCTTATCGATGTGCAGAATATTTTCCATAAAATGGAGCCCCGAACACTTAAAGCTGCTTATAAATTTTACTGTCATACTGAATTGATTAATGCCCACAGCGCCGAAGCTGATACACGCGCAACCTATGAAGTGCTTAAATCGCAGATTGAACGCTACGAAGGAGTTGAATACACCGATAAAGATGGAAATACCTCAAAACCGGTTATCAATGATATGAATGCATTGAACGATTTTTCCTATTATAACCGCAATGCCGACCTGGTCGGTCATATTGTATTCAATGCAAAGGGGCAGGAAGTTATCAATTTTGGAAAGCACAAGGGAAAAGTAGTCGAGGAAATTTTTAAGACTGAACCCTCCTACTACGACTGGATGATGAAAGGCGATTTTCCACTTTCCACCAAAAAAACTATAACTGCAATAAAACTGAGGGGATTTAATAAAGGTTGAAAAGCTCACCCCCTGCCCTCAATCTTTGAAGAAAAGAGAACGGGTGGAAAAACCAAACGTCATAAACTTAAAACAGGAACCAAAAACAACTCTTTACCGAATGAAAATCATTTGCATCGGCCGTAACTATGCCGAACACGCCAAGGAACTAAATAACGCTGTGCCAACTGAACCTGTGTATTTTATGAAACCGGATTCCTCTTTACTTACGCGCAACAGGCCATTCTTCTATCCTGATTTTTCGAAAGATCTACATTATGAATGTGAAATTGTACTGAGGATCAATAAAGTAGGAAAATGTATCAGCGAAAAATTCGCTTTAAGTTATATTGATGCTATCGGCATTGGTATCGATTTTACAGCCCGCGACCTGCAGCAAAAAGCGAAGGAAAAAGGCTTGCCATGGGAAAAAGCCAAAGCATTCGACTTCTCCGCTCCTGTCAGCAGTTTTATTCCTGTGAGTGAATTCGATGATATTCAACAGATAGCATTCAGTTTAAAAAAGAATGGCGAAACTGTTCAGGATGGAAACACAAAGGATATGATCTTTTCATATCCTGCAATTATTTCCTATGTTTCGCAATTTATGACTCTAAAAACCGGGGATTATATTTTTACCGGTACACCTGCAGGTGTTGGGCCTGTTGTAATTGGCGATAAACTCGAGGCTTTTATAGGAGACAAAAAAATGCTGACAGTTAATATTAAGTAAATTCAGGTTCAGTTGAGGTTCCCTAAATCCTAACCCCCTTTAATTAAATTTAATATCATCAATCACTTCTAATCCGGTAGCTTTATTAAGCTTTTGAACCAGTTTGCTTCGCTGGTAAGAAAGCTCTTCGCGAAGAGCAGCTGAATCGACCTTAACAAATAAAATCCTGTCCTTGACATACATATGATTTGTATGCCTCGAAATCAGCTTCCCGGCAACCTCTTCCCACGCAATGATCACACGTGTTTCGTTGAGTTTCGATTCCAGGTTATTCTCCTTTAGGAATAACGAAATGGCATCTTTCAATAATATTTCATTCGTTTTTTTCACAACTGCCTTTTTAAAAAATCCGGCTTAATATTTAAAGTCCACTTTCCCTTCGGCAATCCCGAACACACGGTGGTTAATGGCAACTTTTTCAAAAGTGTTTTTGATTCGTTCAGGATCGGTATCAGTAATAAAAACCTGTCCAAAGCTATCATTATCAACCAATTGAATAATCTGTTGAACACGTCCAGGATCCAATTTGTCAAAAATATCGTCAAATAAAAGGATCGGCTTAAAGCCCGTCAGATCTCTTGTAAAATCAAACTGGGCAAGTTTCAATGCTACGGCAAACGATTTCTGCTGACCCTGCGAACCGAATTTTTTCACAGGGTATCCAGCAAGGTTAAAAATGAAGTCGTCTTTATGAATCCCGGCAGATGAATACCTGAGTGCCTGATCACGGGCAAAAGCTTCTTCTGTAATAGCCAGGTATGATCCTGCAGTCAACTGCGATTCATATTCAATGCTAACATCCTCTGCACCACCGCTTATAAATTCAAAATAATGCCTGAAAATAGGTGCAAACCCTTCGAGAAATGCTTTCCGCTTGTCGCTGATGTTGGTGGCCGGCGCCATCATTTGCTCATCGATCAGCGATAAAAGCCCCCTGTCGGCCTGCCGCCGCTCAGCAAATAGTTTCAGCAGCCCGTTGCGTTGTTCGAGCAATCGGTTGTAATGGATAAGGTTTTCGAGGTACTGTTTGTCGAATTGCGAAATAACAGCATCAATAAATTTTCGGCGAATATCGCTTCCTTCGTTAATCAGGTCGCGGTCGTAAGGCGAAACCATTACACATGGAAACAAGCCGATATGGTCCGAAATCCGGTCGTAATCTTTCTGGTTGATCCGGAATTGCTTTTTAACCCCGGCTTTTTGAATGCAGCTTACCTGGTTCGGGAGGTTACCGTTTCGATGAAATGTGCCGTGTATGGCAAAAAAAGATTCCCCATGACGGATATTCTGCTGATCAATCGAATTGAAGTAGCTCTTTGTAAACGAAAGATAATAGATTGCATCCAATAGATTGGTTTTGCCTGCCCCATTGTTGCCAACAAAACAATTAATCTTATCCGAGAAAGCCATTTCCTGCTCTTCGTAATTCTTAAAATTAATGATTTTCAGGGTGTTAAGATACACTTATAAATTACTGTTCAAATGGATTTTCAGAATTATTTACCTACACA
>CAISRK010000066.1 GCA_903887815.1 uncultured Bacteroidales bacterium
ACCAATGCCTACAAGGTCGCAGAAGCTCATAACAAAAAACGACATCAGCACCGGGAAAACAAATGCCGGCTTTACTTTTACAACCATAAACGGGAAGTTAACTTTTTACATTTTTGATAAGAGGGGTTCAACTTTAGCGTAGAAGGTATCGTCGATGAGGCGCGCACTGCCGATAATAGCGGCATCCTCTTTAAGTACCGATAATGAAACCGGAATACCAATGTTATGCGCTGCTAGTGATTTGAGCAGGAATCCCCCGAATTTATCGAAAGCCCCTGTGATATTGCCTCCTATTACTATATGCCCGGCATCGAATTTCTTAATCCAGGGTGCAAGGAAATCGCCCATATTGGTCCCGTATTCGGCCAGGAGATTGCGAGCTATTTCATCCTTTTCGAACAGTTCAGCAATTTCTTTAACTCCTTTAACCTGCCGGCCTCCGAGTTTGAGGTACGATTTTTCGAACCAGCGTGTTGAGAAATATTCGTCGGCAATGCCTTCGCCAAAAGGCAGATGCCATACACATCCCAGTTCGGGTACGTTTTCGCCCTCGAGCAAAGGTATACCATCTTTGATAAATGCCGAGCCGAAACCCGTACCCAGTGTGAGCGCTATAACGTGCGGCACTCCTTTTGCAACACCTATCCATGCTTCGGCAACAGCGAACGCTGTAGCATCATTAATAAAACGCACGGGCATTGAAGGTGGCAGATCCAAACGGGAGCGTATTTCGTTGTCGACATGAACGCCATACAGGTTCAGGTACTTTTCAACCCTTTCGAAAAGGGCTATGCCTTTGGCGTAATCGAAAGGCCCGGGCATGGCAAAACCGATTCCGGCAAGTTGCTCTTTCCCGGCAACAGCTATTGATTTTTGTATTGCTCCAACCCACGAATTGAGAATATCATCCGCGCTGGCTTTGTTATCCACTTCGGACTCGAAACTGGTTCCCGGTATTAATTCATTGATTTTCAAATCTACAGCCCCGCAACTAATGTGTGAACCGCCGATATCGATCCCGATGGCAATATGCTTATTATTCATTTAAATGTAATGTTTTTATAAATTAGAATCCGTGACTTTCAAATACAGCTACCTGACAAAGATATTATTTTTATAAAGGCTACAAACCCTGGAAGTATATATGATAAATAAGTTAATTCGTTAAATGATGTACTCTAAAATATTGTTTCTTTATTTCAAAAATAAATGCCACTAAAACAGAGAATTCCACCAAAAGATTCTTTATCCAATTCCCAAATTAATGGATGCTTCTGAAAAAAAATATTTAAGTCATTAACAATTAACTGATAGACAATTGGAATACCTGGTTACTTTTAATGTTGTCAGAATTGGAAAAGGAATAAAAAGGTTCGCAAATTAACATTGTTTTTGGGTGAGGTTTTGTGCTTCCGTGATTTATTGGCTTTGAATATCCCAGTGCATCACAAAACAAAAAGCCACCCTTCATTTACGAAAAGTAGCTTTTTTTAAAAAAAAACTAAACTATTTACAGGCTCATCCTGAGCAGGTTAAGTGCACCGCCAGCTTTAAACCATTCGATCTGCATGGCATTGTACGAGTGATTAACAGGGAACTGGTCTTTTGTCCCATTTGCATGGTTCAGGACGATTGTGAGGGCTTTACCCGGTAAAAAGTTTGTAAGACCAAGTATATCGATTGTATCATCTTCGCAGATCAGGTCATAATCAGTCTTATCAGCAAAAGTGAGGGCAAGCATTCCCTGTTTTTTAAGGTTGGTTTCGTGGATACGGGCAAAAGATTTAACCAGTATCGCCCTTACACCCAGGTGGCGGGGTTCCATAGCTGCATGTTCGCGTGATGAACCTTCGCCATAGTTTTCGTCGCCAACCACTATCGAACCCAGTCCGGCAGTCTTGTATGCCCTTGCAACCTCAGGAACAGCATCGAACCCGCCCGTGAGCTGGTTCTTGATGTAATTAGTCTTCTCGCCGAAATAGTTTACAGCGCCGATCAGCATATTATTCGAAATATTATCGAGATGACCGCGGAAACGAAGCCAGGGGCCTGCCATCGAAATATGATCGGTGGTACATTTGCCCTTTGCCTTTATAAGCAGCGGAAGGGTTGTGAGATCAGTTCCATCCCATGCCCCGAAAGGTTCGAGCAACTGCAGTCGTTCCGAATCCGCTTTAACTACTATGTCAATATCCAATCCATCAGCCGGGGGTGCAAGATATCCTGCATCCTTCACATCAAAACCATTTACAGGCAATTCAACTCCCTGTGGTTCATCGAGTTTAACCTTAATGCCATCCTCATTTAGCAGTTCGTCGGTCAAGGGGTTAAAACATAAGTCACCCGCAATCGACATAGCTGCAACAATCTCAGGTGAGGCTACAAAGCTGTGTGTATTCGGGTTTCCGTCGTTGCGTTTGGCAAAATTGCGGTTAAATGAAGTAATGATCGAGTTGCGTCGTTCCGGATCATCCGAATGGCGCTTCCACTGACCGATACAAGGCCCGCAGGCATTAGCCATTACTACGCCGCCCACTTTTTCGAATTCGCCAAGCAAACCATCACGTTCGGTTGTAAAACGTATGAGTTCCGAACCCGGGGTTATTACAAAATCGGCTTTTACTTTCAGGTTTTTCGCATTAGCCTGTTTTACTAGCGATGCGGCACGTGTTAAATCCTCGTATGAGGAATTGGTGCATGAGCCAATCAGGCCAACTTCAAGTTTCTGAGGATATCCTTTTTCTTTAACCACCTTAACAAATTCTGAAATCGGGTATGCGGCATCGGGTGTGAACGGACCGTTAACATAGGGTTCAAGCGTATCGAGGTCAATTTCGATAAGCTGGTCGAAGTATTTTTCGGGTGAAGTGTAAACATCGGCATCAGCGCGAAGGTCAGCCATAATGCCATCGGCAAGGCCGGCAATTTCTTCGCGTCCCGTTGCCTTGAGGTACGCGCTCATTTTGGCATCGTACCCGAAAATGGATGTGGTTGCCCCTATTTCGGCACCCATATTGCAGATGGTGCCTTTACCGGTAGCAGAAATTGAATCGGCTCCGTCGCCGAAATACTCAACTATGCAACCTGTGCCGCCTTTTACGGTAAGTATCCCCGCAACTTTGAGAATAACATCTTTAGCCGAAGCCCATCCGCTAAGTTTACCTGTGAGTTTAACACCTATGAGCTTTGGCATTTTAAGCTCCCATGCCATACCCGCCATCACATCCATGGCGTCGGCACCGCCGACACCAATAGCAATCATTCCAAGCCCGCCTGCATTCACTGTATGCGAATCGGTACCTATCATCATTGCCCCGGGGAAAGCATAATTTTCGAGGATAACCTGGTGGATAATGCCGGCGCCCGGTTTCCAGAAACCGATGCCATATTTAGCCGAAACGGATTCGAGGAAATCGTACACTTCTTTATTCTGCGACAGCGCAACACCGAGATCGGCGCTAGCTCCCACCGAAGCCTGTATAAGATGATCGCAATGCACTGTGCTGGGAACAGCCGTGCGGTTGCGGCCCGCAGTCATAAACTGCAACAGGGCCATCTGGGCGGTGGCATCCTGCATGGCCACGCGGTCGGGGCCAAAATTCACATAATCGCTTCCCCTTACAAAGGGTTTCGCGGGAAGTTCATCCCAAAGGTGACCGTAAAGGATTTTTTCGCTGAGTGTAAGCGGCCTGTTTACTAAACTGCGTGCTTTTTCGATCCTGGAAGGTAATACCGAATATACTTTCCTGACCAGTTCAATGTCAAACAACATATTGTATGTATTTAGATAATTGGATTTTTTGCCATGACGAAATTACAATGAACTTTTTACTAAAACAAAATCTGATGCTGTTCGTTCATTAAAATATATTTACTTTTGCAAATATGCAGAAAGCTCCATTCAAAATACCGGCTTTAATACTCTGTGGATTATTGATTTATAATTCATTAGGGTATTTTATCGTGCTTTCGGTAATGAGAGTTGCTGTTCGGCATCAAAAGTTGGTGCAGCTTTCCACAGTCCCTGACCAGCATCTTATAGCCTTTGCTTTTGGAAAAAACAAAACCACTCCGCACCTGAAAATATTAAACAGCCATGAAATTGAGGTTGACGGAAGGCTATATGATATTGCACGAAAGACAATAACCCGTGAAACAGTAATCTATTATTGTTCGTACGACCCGAAGGAAGAAAAGCTTATTGCTAAAACACGACAGTTCAATTCGATGAACCAACCAATTCCTGCTAAAAACACCACCCGGCTCATCCTCGAAAAAATTATCAAAACGGCTATCCAGGATCAAAAAACTGCAGATTTTGATATTAAACATTCCTTTTCATATTCACATTGCCTGCCACAGGTTTATTCCGGCCCGGTTCTGCTTACTCTGGTGCCCCCTCCCCAGCCATGCAGCTGATTTTCGCGGTTTAAATTCTCCCTGTATTCCGGATTTCACCGGATAAGAGTGGAAGATTTAATGATATCAACTATTTCACACCCGGTGAAAATAGTTGTGTCAAATTTATTTTAACCAAACTAATCCAGCTTCATGAAAAAACTAATCACTTTTATAATACTACTTTACGGGGGAATATCCTTCGCCCAGCAGGTTCGTGTAATCAGTAATTCAGATCTCCAGCCTATAAGCAACTGCGTTATTTACAATAACGACAAGTCGGTTTCCGTAACCACCGACAATAAAGGGATTGCTGACCTGGCCATGTTCAAAAACACGGATAAACTTAATTTTTCGCACATTTCATTTGTTCCCGTTGTACTTGACAAATCGTTGTTCACGGCCAAAATGACAGATATAAAACTTACAATGGCCGTAATTAACCTGCAGGAATTTGTACTGTCGGCTAACAAAGTGGAGGAGAAATACAGCGATTTGCCTGTAAGAATTGATATTATTCCTGCCAGGCAGATCCAGTTTCAGAACCCCCAGACATCGGCTGAACTTTTGCAGCAGAACGGAACCGTTTTCGTTCAGCAGAGCCAGCTAGGCGGCGGAAGTGCTGTTCTGAGAGGTATGGAAACCAACCGTGTTCTTATGGTTATTGATGGTGTTCGTATGAACAATGCCATATACCGTGCAGGTCATATTCAGAATGTGATTACGATAGATCCTAATATTCTTAGCCGTGTTGAGGTTGTTCATGGTCCAGGTTCGGTTATATATGGCAGCGATGCTATGGGTGGAGTAATGCATTTTTATACCCGCAACCCTACCCTTTCGTCGAACGGCAAAGTATACACTACCGGGAATGCCATGCTGCGCTATTCGTCAGCAGCAAACGAATATTCACAAAGCTTTAACCTGAATATCGGCGGGAAGAAAATTGCTGCATTTTTCGGTGGAAGCACCAAGGATATTGGCGACCTGCGCGAAGGCAGCAAACGCGACAGCAAAAACGGCGACTGGGGAAAGAGCCTCTATTATGCCGAACGGATAAACGGAAAAGATGTTATGACAGCCAACAGCGACCCGCTTGTTCAGAAAAACTCGGGTTACACTCAATACGATCTCTTTTCAAAAGTACTGTTCAAGCCGACCGAAAAGTATGCAATGACCCTGAATATGCAGTATTCAAATTCAGGCAATATCCCGCGTTACGACCGGCTGACCGAGATGTCGGGTACTACGCTTAAATATGCTGAATGGTATTACGGGCCGCAGACCCGTGGATTTATCTCCCTGAAAAGTGAGTGGTCGAAGCCTACGCGTTTGTACGATAATGCCCGAATTTTAGCTGCTTACCAGTATATCAGCGAAGACAGGATCAGCCGCAGCTTTGGAAAAACAAAGACAAAACACCAGGAAGAGACTGTAAATGTTCTGTCGCTGAATGTTG
>CAISRK010000067.1 GCA_903887815.1 uncultured Bacteroidales bacterium
GATATATATCAATGGAAACATGGAAAATTACTTTTATTACCTGCGAATATATCATCGAACACTTCTTCCGTATGATAAAATAAAGCAACAAATTTGCCTTGTTAATTTATTAACAATATGTACAATTCTACATATATAATCGAAACCCTAATAATCAAACATAAACAAAACTAAACCAACAAATTATGAAAAAAAATCTCTTTGTAATCGGTATTGGATTCCTGTTTATCGGAGCCAGTATTTTCTCAGCATGTACCAAAGAAGGACCTATGGGACCTGCTGGTACTAACGGCACCAATGGTACAAATGGTACAAATGGTGTTGATGGATCAGCTAAGTGCGCCGAGTGCCACAACCCAACAACGGTTGACCTGGTATCGATGCAGTATGAGTTCTCAAAACACGGTTACGGCGAAGCAGCTTTCTCTGAATCAGGAACTGTAGGATGCGTTCCCTGCCATGCATCTGAAGGCTTTATTTATGTATGCAAAAATAACGTTTCAACCGCATTTGTTGAAAATACGACTACCCACAAGTGGACAAATCCTTATGCTACAGTAGCTACTGCATCAATTGGAGAAATCACCTGTGTAACCTGCCACAGCAGCCTTCATACCACGTATGGCAAAGCGGATTTATCTCCTCTTACAACCGTTGCACCTGTTGCAATGACTTTCTTTGGTGGAGCAAAAACCATCAACCTTACAGCTGATGGCGGTATTGGTAACCTCTGCGTTAAATGTCACCAACCACGCCCGTTCACCAATTCGAACACTAATGGAAATGTACTCAACTATGACAGTTTGAAGAATTTCCCGACTGTTAAGTTCTATGATGCAGCCCAGGCTAACGGTCTGAATAAAATTAAACCGGGTTACAGGACACATACTCACTATGGCACAGCCGGTGCAGTATATGCTGGTATGGGTGGAGTAGAATTTACAGGTGCTGCTTACACAAATTCGTGGCATACAGCAAATGCTTCCTGCCAGGATTGCCACATGGCAACACAAACAGGTCGTGCAGGCGGACATACTTTCGTAGCAAAAACCAACTTTGCCGGTTGTCAGGCAACCGGATGCCACCCGGGACTTTCAGCAACTTCAGATCCTACACATTGGGCTACCCCAAGGGCTGATATTAAAGCCAAGCTGGAAGCTCTTGCAACCAAACTTACTATTGGTGGAGTAGAAATCCTGAACAGGAACCCTGATGCAACGACTAACCTTTGGGCTGGCATCACAACCAAGAACTATGATGGTTACTTGAACATTTATGATCCTATTAACAATCCTACAGGTGTAGACACCAATCCTTCAGGTATGTTCCAAAGCCCAAGCCCATCAAGTTCATGGACTGCTGCTCAAACCGCGTACAACCTTACACTGCCTAAAATCACCCTTACCAATGCCCAGATGGGAGCTATCATTAACTTCCAGCTTTGCCTCAGGGATTACAGTTTAGGTATTCATAACTACAAATATACCTCGGTTCTTTTAGCCAACACAATTGCTGCACTCCCCTAAATCAGGACTCATGCAGTTGCTCTGTAAAGAATAACTGGTATATAAAACAAATCAAAAACAGAAGACCTCCGGGAATAAAAACCGGGGGTCTTTTGCTTTTAAAAAAACTTGCATTTTACATTACTTTGGGAACTTCATAATCCCTACTTTTGCTTCATATCTAAAAATCCTGATGATGAAATCCATTATTCCTGCACTTGCATTGTTAATAATATTAAACACAGCAAACCAAGCCTATGCACAGGCAAAAGATTCAATTGCTGAAAAATATATTTTCACGAAAGTCATTGATCTCCCGGCAAGCCCGGTGAAAGACCAATATGCTTCAGGCACCTGCTGGAGTTTTGCCACAACCTCGTTTATTGAATCAGAATTAATACGTCTTACAAAGGATACCTTCGATTTATCGGAAATGTATTTTGCACGCAAAGCCTATGAAGCAAAGGCAAAGCAGTTTGTACGCCTGCATGGCACCGCCAATTTTGGCCAGGGAGGCCAGGCACATGATGTAATGAACATTGTAAAAACGTCGGGAATAATGACCGAAGCCGATTATTCAGGCCTGGCTAATGGTCAGACAAAACCCTCGCATTCCGAACTTGAGGCCGTTCTCACAGCTATGGTGGGAGCCCTTGCAAAAAACCCGGGAGGCAAGTTGTCGCCTGAGTGGAGTAATGCCATTTCGGCTGTTCTGGATGTTTATATGGGCCAGGTACCTGCCTCGGGCAGCAATCCTGCAAAAGCCGAATTGCTCAAAAAAATAAACCCGGATGATTATGTTGAAATTACTTCATACTCCCACCATCCCTATTATTCAAAATTTATTCTTGAGGTACCCGATAACTGGTCGGATAACGTCTATTATAATGTTACGCCGGACGAGTTAGTACAAATTATGGATTATTCGCTCGAAAAAGGCTATACCATAGCATGGGATGGAGATGTCAGCGATAAAGGTTTTTCGCATAAAAACTCGGTTGCTATTGTACCGGAAGTAAATATAGATAAAATTACAGGAACCGAAAAGAGTAAATGGGAGAAACTTACCGAAAAAGAACGTAAAGCCCAGTTTTACAGCTTCGAAAAACCGGTTCCTGAAAAGAATATAACAACTGAGATGAGGCAGGCTGCATTCGACGATTTCTCGGCGACTGACGATCACCTGATGCATATAACCGGAACAGTGACAGATCAAAACGGCAAACGATATTTCAAGACCAAGAATTCGTGGGCTCCCGACAGCAACAGCAATGGTGGATACCTGAATATTTCGGAAGCCTATATACGATTGAATACAATAGCAATTATGGTTAATAAAGATGCTATTCCAAAAGAAATAAGGAAAAAATTAGAACTCAAATAGGTTTGCTTAATCTGTTCAGGCCATTGGTTGATACCTTTTGTTAAAAGTTGCTTGAAAAAGCCGGGCATTAACATTTTTTAACAGGCATTGCGAGTGCTGGAGCAATGCCTGTTTTTACTTTTGCACATTCAAATTAAATATAGGCAATGTTAGAAAGCAACATTAGTGAATTAAACGAGAAGATACAGCGCGAGAGTGCATTTGTCGACATGCTTACCCTCGAAATGCACCGTGTGATTGTAGGCCAGAAACAAATGATTGAGCGCCTGATCATCGGGCTTTTGTCGAACGGGCATATTTTGCTCGAAGGTGTCCCGGGCCTGGCCAAAACACTGGCCATTAAATCGCTGGCTAATTCAATTGATTTAAATTTCAGCAGGATACAGTTCACACCTGATTTGCTACCTGCCGATTTGATCGGAACATTGATCTACAGCCCGCGGAATGAAGAATTTCATGTTCGCAAGGGGCCTGTTTTCGCAAATTTTATCCTGGCCGATGAAATCAACCGGTCGCCGGCAAAGGTCCAGAGCGCATTGTTGGAAGCTATGCAGGAAAAGCAGGTAACAATAGGCGATAAAACCTATCCCCTACCCGATCCTTTCCTTGTGCTGGCAACCCAGAACCCCATTGAGCAGGAAGGAACGTATCCTCTGCCTGAAGCCCAGGTTGACAGGTTTATGTTAAAACTGGTGATTACGTATCCTTCGAAACAGGAGGAAAAAATAATTCTGCGCCAAAATATCAACAGCGATTTACTCACTACGCGTAAAATACTTAAACCTGCCGATATACAAAGGGCAAGGGAAATAGTGAAAGAAGTGTACCTCGACGAGAAAATTGAGAATTACATTACTGATATCGTTTTCGCAAGCCGTTTCCCAGCAGATTATAACCTGAAAAAATACAAGGATCTGATCCGTTATGGTGCTTCGCCCAGAGCCAGTATATTCCTTGCTATGGCTGCCAAGGCCCTTGCTTTTATTAAACGGCGCGGCTATGTTATTCCCGAAGATGTAAGGGCTGTTGCACATGATGTATTGCGGCACCGTATCGGGCTTACCTATGAAGCCGAAGCTGAAAATATCACTACTGAAGATATTATCAACGAGATACTTAATTCTGTTGAAGTGCCCTAAAAAGCAAAATCAGAATTTGATAATGCTGTTGACTGTAAAGAATTCAGGAATGAGCATTTAAGATATTCGATTTCGCAATTAGAGATCCTTCAGGAGATGAAATCAGAAATCTTAATAAAAAATCAAATTTCTTAATTTAAAAAAGGATAATCTATTTCTGACCACATTAATCATCACCAATAATTTACTTCCTTAATTTATACCTGAACCGCCGTGGAACCCTCTGAAATAATTAAAAAAGTCAGGCGCATCGAGATCAAGACGAAAGGCTTGTCGCGGCATATTTTTTCGGGGCATTACCATAGCGCTTTCAAGGGCCGTGGTATGGCTTTCAGCGAGGTTCGCGAATACCAGTATGGTGATGATATACGGAATATAGACTGGAATGTAACAGCCCGTTTCAACACCCCTTACCTGAAAATTTTTGAAGAAGAAAGGGAGTTGATGGTAATGTTGCTGATTGATGTGAGCGGTTCGAACGAATTTGGCACAAAAGGCGCATTCAAGGAAGAGCTTATGACAGAAATAGCTGCAGTGCTTGCTTTTTCGGCCATTCAAAATAATGATAAGGTAGGTGTGATTTTCTTCAGCGACAAAATCGAGAAGTTTATTCCTCCAAAAAAGGGATCATCGCATATTTTAAGGATTATCCGTGAACTTATTGATTTTAAACCCGAGAGCCAGGGTACTGATATTTCGGGAGCATTGCGTTTTCTGACTAATGCCATAAAAAAACGTTGCACCGCATTTATTATTTCCGATTTCATTGATCATACATTTGAACCGGCAATAAAAATCGCCTCAGGCAAACACGACCTGGTTGCTATAAGGGTTTATGATCAGAGAGAAACGGAACTACCGCCTGTGGGTATGATTGAAGTTTTTGATAAAGAGTCGAAGGCTAAAGTCTGGGTCGATTCGTCGAGCAGCAAGGTCCGCGACAATTATCGTTTATGGTGGAAAAACCATGAAATGACTATAGAAGGTATTTTCAGAAGGTCGGGAACTGATACCGGAATAATTGTTACCGGTCAGGACTATGTAAAACCATTGATGAAACTATTTACACAACGCGAATTGCGCCAATGAAAATGAAAATTACTTTCAGGAACATTTTCACACTCAGCATCCTGCTGATTGTACTGGCATTTTCCGGAACTGATGCTTTTTCACAAAAAGCTGTCCTTAGCCTGGATACATCGTCCATCAGGATTGGAGAGAGAGTACAACTCAGGCTGAACACAACACTTCCAAAATCTTCAGTAGTTTACTGGCCGGTAATTGCTGATACACTTACTTCGGCTATTGAAGTAGCATCGAAATCGAAAATTGATACGAATGCTACCAGCCGCAAAGAATTTGTAAACTATAGCCAGAGCATACAGATCACTTCATTTGATACCGGGTTCCATTACATACCTCCTTTTACGATTTATTATACATTTACGGGCGATACTACAAGGCATGAATTGTTATCGGATGGGGTTTACCTCAAAGTTAGAACTGTAGAAGTAGATACGACCAAGGCCATCCGTGATATACGCGGACCAATAAGCGCTCCGCTTTCGTTTGAAGAGCTTGCTCCTTACCTTGGGGCAGCCTTAATTCTTGGGTTAATCATCGGATTTGTGTGGTATTATTTCTGGCGAAAAAGAATGAATAAACCTCTTTTCCCGGTACTTGCCAGGCCACAGGGGCCACCCTGGGAGACTGCACTTCAAAGTCTTTCCCTGCTTGATGATAAAAAGTTGTGGCAACAAGGAAAAATTAAAGAATATTATTCTGAGATTACCGATATTCTGAGGCACCCCGGC
>CAISRK010000068.1 GCA_903887815.1 uncultured Bacteroidales bacterium
CCTATATTTACTGAGAAGTTCTTTTTCATTTTGTTCTTATTTATATTTTTACTGGGATACGATATAATACACCTTTTTTCAACTAATTATTATTCCAGTTCACCCTTAATCAATCAAGGCTGATCCAATGGTCCTGAATGGTTGCCTGACCAGATGATTTTGGCTGATAATTTCCAGCTGCCAATGAGACAACAGACCTCACAAGATCATTCCAGCCTAAACGCAACTCCGAAAGAAATTCAATACCTTCGGAGGTAATTGAATAGTATTTTCGCGGAGGTCCCGAGTTGGACTCTTCCCACCGGTAGTTCAGGAATCCTTCGTTTTTTAGCCTTGTCAGGATAGGGTACAGTGTGCCTTCGACAACAATCAGGTGCGATTGCTTGAGCCTGTCGAGAATACCGGAAGCATATGCTTCATGGCTGCCGATGGCTGCCAGTACACACATCTCGAGTACTCCTTTCCGCATCTGGGCAATAGTTGAATCTGCTTTTTCCATGAGGAGATTATTAAATAACGAGGCAAATATAGTACAATATATAGTACTATGCAATACACAGTACTAATTATTGCAATTTATATTTGATTTTTATCTTTTATGGTGTTGTATATTAGTTATATACGAAAATAAATATTTTGAAATATTTTTATGCTGTTACAAATTTTATACCTGACTAGATATAAAAAAGCATTAAAAAGGTATTTTTTCTGTGGGCAAAATAAAAAAAGCTGCCTTTATCGGGCAGCTTTTTGAACAGAGCAATAATGGGTTAATTCCTAATTTCCGCAACTGCATCCACAGCCACAACCTCCATCGGAATTTTTTATTATGCCTAACTCTTTGCCGACTTTAGTGAAAGCGGTGATACATTTATCAAGGTGTTCTTGCTTGTGAGCGGCAGATATTTGCACCCTGATGCGGGCTTTACCCTTGGGTACTACCGGATAATAGAACCCGATCACATAAATGCCTTCTTCCAACAGGCTGGCTGCCATTTGCTGGCTAAGTTTGGCATCGTAAAGCATTACTGCACATATAGCGCTTTGTGTTGGTTTAATATCGAAACCTGCCGCAAGCATTTTTTCAACAAAGTAGGCGGTGTTTTCGTGAAGTTTGTCCTGCAATTCATTGGTTTCACTCATCATGTCCACCATACGGATGCCTGCGGCAGCAACCAGCGGGGGAATTGAATTGCTGAACAGATACGGACGTGAGCGCTGGCGAAGCATGTCGATAATTTCTTTCTTTCCGGTAGTAAATCCGCCAATAGCACCTCCAAATGCTTTTCCAAGTGTTCCGGTAATAATTTCAACTTTACCTTTCAGGTCGAACTGTTCTGTTACCCCCCTTCCTGTTTTCCCGACAACGCCTGCCGAATGTGATTCGTCAACCATGATCATCGCATCGTATTTATTCGCCAGTTCATATATTTTATCCAGTGGGGCAATATTTCCGTCCATCGAGAAAACACCGTCGGTAACAATCAGCCTGTAACGTTGTGCCTGTGCTGCCTGCAATTGCAATTCAAGGTCAGCCATATCGGCATTGTTATAGCGATAGCGGACAGCTTTGCATAAACGCACTCCGTCGATAATAGAAGCATGATTTAAAGCATCGCTGATAATTGCATCTTCTTCACCTAAAAGAGGTTCGAAAACACCACCGTTGGCATCGAAACAGGCAGCATAAAGTATGGTATCTTCCATACCGAAAAATCCGGCAATTTTCCGCTCCAGTTCTTTATGCAGATTGCCTGTTCCACAAATAAACCTCACAGATGACATCCCATAACCGTGCGTATCGAGTGCATCTTTAGCCGCAGCAATAAGTTGAGGATTGTTCGAGAGACCAAGGTAATTGTTGGCGCAGAAATTAAGCACTTTTGCCCCTGAACTGATCGTGATTTCTGCCCCCTGGGGTGAAACCAGAATCCGTTCGTTTTTAAATAGCCCTGCTTCTTTTATCCCGGCAAGCTCATTGTTAAGGTGATCCTGAAATTTTGTGTACATAGTATCTTGATTATAAGTGATTTCGCTGGAAGTACTATTTTAAAATAATCACGCAAAGGTAAAAATTATTGATCTGCTTAAAAGGAAATTTATCGAAATCCAGGACTAATTTGGGAAAGTTTCGCAAATCCGGGATTTAGATTACGTAAATTACTTAAATATTTATTCCATCTTGCTGATTAACAGTATAATAAAAATACATGTTATATGCGCTTAAATAAAGGCCGAGGTAAGCAAATTTGTTTAATTTTGCGGCAATCTGTGAATGGTTTAACAATAAAACAAAGTTTTTGCATGAAGAATATTCTCGTTATCGGGGCAGTAGGCCAGATAGGTTCGGAGCTTACCATGAAACTCAGGAAAATATATGGGAACAGCCATGTGGTCGCCGGCTATTTTCGCCCGGAACCCACAGGCGAACTTCTTGAATCGGGCCCGGCCGAATATGTGGATGTTACGCAGGCGCAGGAAATTTCCGACCTTGTTAAAAAATATCATATTGATGCTATTTATAACCTGGCTGCCATACTTTCGGCTGTCGGGGAATCCAAGCCACTGATGGCCTGGCATATAGGGGTGAACGGTTTGATGAACTGCCTCGAAGTGGCCCGTGAGTTCGGCTGTGCACTTTTTACACCGAGTTCGATTGGCTCATTCGGACCCAGCACCCCGCTCGACCACACGCCCCAGGATACAATTCAACGTCCTCAAACCATGTACGGTATAACAAAGGTAACCGGAGAACTGTTAAGCGATTATTATTACAAAAAATTCGGGGTCGACACCCGATCGGTCCGTTTCCCGGGGATTATTTCAAACGTAACCCTACCAGGTGGCGGTACTACCGATTATGCCGTTGAAATTTACTATGAAGCCGTCAAAACCGGTAAATATACCTGTCCGCTGGGAGCAGGAACTTTCCTTGATATGATGTATATGCCTGATGCACTTGATGCAGCTATCAACCTGATGGAAGCGGACCCTGCAAAACTTGTGCACCGCAATTCGTTTAATGTTACGGCCATGAGTTTCGACCCGGAGATTATTGCAGCCGAAATCCGGAAACACATTCCTGGTTTCGTGATGGATTACAACGTGGATCCGATGAAACAAGGCATAGCCAATTCATGGCCCAACAGTATGGATGATTCCTGCGCACGAGCTGAATGGGGCTGGACCCCCGGGTGGAACCTCGAAAGCATGACTAAGGATATGCTTCGGGCTATACGGCTAAAGATGGAGAAGGGGCTGATTTAGGTTGAACTTTTCAGCGCCCGGATCAATCAGGGTGACAGGTTTTATTCATAATCGGAGACAAGGGGACAAGGAGATTGGGAGACAGGGAGAAAATAGAGGTTGATGACTTTTGAAAATAATCCCTGAGTCCTGGAATTTGTGGCTATGACTTCACTGAATTTCGTATTCCCTCGGGATAAAGAACCTTGTTGAACCTAAGCGCTTTATCAAATTTACCGGAATCGAAAATGTACTCCGAATCGTATTGATAGAGCATTTCTACACTTTCCTTTATAACCGGATTGAACAAGCCAGCCATTTGAATCATAATCCGGGGAAGAACAGTTACTTTAGGTTCTATGTTTAATTCCCGGGCTGCTATTTCAACCATTTCAGAGCCGGTAAGAATATTCATATCAGTTGGCAGGTGCCAGGTCTGATTAAATGCTGAAGGCGTATTCCCCAGGAGAGCAGTAGCTTTCCCGGCATCGGGTGTGTAAGTAAATGAGTGTTTCAGTTTTTTGCTGATCAACAATTGGGCACTCTTTCCTTTTTTCAGGTTTTCAAAAACCATCATGTGAAGAAAACTGTTAAAGGTTTCGGGGCCGTAAAAGTCGGCTGCGCGTGCAATTAAAGCAGTTAATGAACCTTTTGCAACTTCGTCCAATACCATAGTTGCTATTCCGGCTCTTACTTCTCCTTTGCGGCTGCATGGATTAAATGGTGTTTGTTCCGTCATTGGCCCGGTAACTTTCCCATACATATAAACATTATCGAAAAACACCAGTTTCGAACCATTTTCCTTACAGGCAAGGATAACGTTCTGCATCAGTCCCGGCCATTGTTGCTGCCAGGTTTTAATATTGTACTGCAGTCCGGCAGTTAGGTAGACTACATCCGAACCTTTTACGGCTTTCCTAACCTGTTCATCAGAAGTAAGATCGGCAGGAAACAGTTCTTCTTTCCCGGTTATGGCTTTCGGGTTACGGCTGACCAGGCGGATATTTTCAGTATATTGGGGTAGTGCTTTTGCCAGGTGATTGGCTATAATACCACCTGACCCTAAAATTGTTTGCATATCTTTCTGTTTTTTTTTTAAAAGTACTTTTGTACAAACCTGTTGAAAAGCCTAAAACGGCGAAACGCAGTTTTTTATTCCTGGATTACCCAAATAAGCCGGCGAAACAACCAGTAAGCAGATTCCATCCTTCAGATATATCCTTTTTCTGCCCCATTTTTTAAATGCCCCAGGAAAGCTGTTAGAATAACTAAACAGTCTGTGGAATTTAATGTTTAGTGGGTGTAATATAAATGCTTTTTGATTTAACAAGTGCTTTATACGGATTTACCGGCCGCGGATAGCCGGTTTCGTCAAGTTTAAGCTGGGCAAAATGCAGGTGCGTAGGTGATCTTTTCGCATAGGCTCTTAACCCGGTACGACCAACAAATGCAATACTATCTCCCTGTTTAACAATATCGCCGGCTTTAACCATGACCGAATCGTTGTGTGCATAATAGAAGATACTTTGGGAAACAGGATCATAGATATGGATGTATTTCCCTCCTTTCCAGATGCTGTCGGATGTCCAGCAGGTTTCAGTATCGAGCACTATCCCCGATGTAACTGAAAGTACGCTTACTGGTTTCAAGGTATTATCGTCTTTGGTGTCCTGATTTTTATCCTTGATAAAAATGTCCTGTGCAGGATGCCCTCCGGTTGTGGTCATATCGAAATAGTCGAAATGCGAAACGATATAACCGCTGCCATTACGGCCCC
>CAISRK010000069.1 GCA_903887815.1 uncultured Bacteroidales bacterium
AAGCTGTAGAGAATAATTTAGCCATATTTTTCGATTTATAACTGGTTAATTCATTTGTTTACGAATTTAAACAAACAATAAACATACCAAATCGAAATTTAAGAAAGAATTGCTTTTAATTAAATTCATTTCGGATCTCGCCGGAACCGGTTGTCACCAATCGGATAGAATTACTATTCAATCATGGTGAGAATTCAGGTGCACTGTTCACGAAAAGACACTTGAATGAAATTATTTTTTCTATTGATGATATTTAGTGCAAATGCGGGTGACCGAATATTTGCCAGGCCGATTCTGAATAAAAAATATGAGTAAAGCATTTTGGCCTAAAAATTGATACAAAATTCCGGAAGGAAAATCCTTAAATTTGAATCTGTAAATTGAGATTAACTTATAATAGACAACGAATTGAATAATTAAAGAACATTCTGGTACGGGGATAGACTTATTTTACCTTTCAACCCGGATTTGTTTTCCACAATCGACAAGGAATATGCTTAAACACCTTACCCTTTTTATATTTTTTCTCATCATTGCTGCTGCAGGAAAGTCGCAGGGCGAACCTGACAGCCTGGAAGCTGCTGAAGTGCCTCAATGCGAAATTATAGCATACAATTCAACAAATTTTATAATGTACTATTTTGCAAGGCAGGATCTGGATAGTGCCGGAATAGTGCTGAACGACTGGGAAGCGGCATGCGGAACCAGTGAACCGATCATGCGTACACGCATATTGTTATCCATATTCAGTAAAAGTTTCAGCGAGGCAATGTCCGACTCAACCGCTGTGGATTACGTGCTTGAGTACCTGCTGAGAATGGAATCCGATTCGGTAGCATATATTAATTACCCCGAGTATTTCGGGTTTGTTCCGGTGCGGGGGGAATACGATTATTTCACACAGAGTATTGCCGATACGCTTCTGAAATGGACTTTTTACAATCCGGCCGAATTGTATTTCAGCGAGTTGTATGCCTATGTGTTGAATGAACCGATGGCTGAATTGCAGCATGATACTATCTTCAGGCAGACAGAACTGAAGAGCTTTTACGATAACAGGGTTAACAAGTACCGGAACCAACCTGAATTTAACTTTAATGTATTTACCGGCATATGGATGCCATCTGATAATGCTTCCCTACTAGGAAATCACCCGGTATTTGGCTGCCAGGCCGGCTACCATAAGCAAAAAATGACCTATAATGTTGCCCTTTCGTTCCGCATCGGACAATCGAAAAACTATTATGAATTTCTGCATAACGGCTATATCGATTCGACCCGAAATTTTTTAGGGGTATATATAGGTGCCGATTTCGAACGTGAAATCTTGAAGTTCAGGAAGAATGAAATTGACTTGCTTGCGGGTGCAGGCTACGAAGGCTTTGATGCCGTAAAGGTAAATACGGATGATACGAATACTGAAAATGACGTCAGTCATCCCATTGGCTCGGTAAATATCAATTTCGGGCTGGGATACAGGCATTATCTACCGAATGGGCGATATTTCGCCCTCCAGGGTAAGTACAATTTTGTAAATTACGATAACCACGGAGGAACAAACCTTTCGGGCAATTCTACTACGATTTCACTATTGTATGGCGGGTTTAGGAACGAAAATAAATACCGTGCCCTTGACGAATTGAGGTATAAGGAATGAATCAGATAAAGAAAAGACGACCGGGTGGTCGTCTTTCAGTTTAATTAAGTCTGGAACCATGCCTTTTGACAAAGCTCATTGAGTTCAAAGCCTGGCGTGGGTGCCATCGCAAAATGGTTTCTTATTCGAATGCTTACAGCCGCATAAGTAGGCTTTGCCTGTTTTCTCGGCGTTGAATGCCACAGGAGCAAACCCGGTTCCCTGGTGGGATCCGTCGCAAAAGGGTTGGGTGTTGCTGCGTCCGCAGGCACACCAGTAGTATTCGTTTCCTGCTTCCACTTCAACGGCGAAAGGTGCTTTCTGTGCAATTTTTGGTTCCATGTCTTTAAGATGCGTTTATTAATTAAATATTTCCGGAAGCTTCTCCGCTTCCGGAAGAGTATTTCTAAACATTATCCTGAGAATAGTCGGATATATGATCAGCAACAACGGCAAAGCAATTACAAACCCACCGATAACGGCAATGGCAAGCGGCTGGTGAAGCTGGGCACCTGTGCCTATTCCCAGGGCAATTGGCATAAGAGCAACAATGGCTCCCAGTGCCGTCATAAGCTTCGGCCGCAGACGTGTTGAAATAGCATAAACAATAGCGTTGTCGGCATTGCCCGATTTCAGGTTCTGAACAAATTGCTGGTACGTAAAAATGGCGTTCTCGCCGATAATGCCGATAATCATTATGATACCGGTATAGCTGCCAACATTTAGCGGGGTTTGGGTTAAGTAAAGCGCCAGAAGGCTGCCGCTGATCCCCAGTAAAGATATAACCATAATCAGAAGAGCGACTTTGATTTTCCGGAAGAGGAAAAGCATAACTGAGAAAACAAGCAGTGTTGCCAGGATAAGTATCAGAAGCAGTTCGCTGAACGATTGCTGCTGTTCTTTAAAAGCTCCTCCGTAATTAATATGGTATCCCTGCGGCAGGTGCAGTTGCGACTTAATTTCATGCTGAATATCCGTCATGACGCTGCCGAGGTCGCGGTTATTGAGGCGCGCGGTTACCGGTATCATAGGCTGCAGATTTTCGCGTTCTATTTCTGCCACTCCGGGCTCAATGGAAATATGCGCCAGCTGCTCAACAGGTTGCAGCTTTCCGTCGGGCAGGAATACGGAACCCTGTTTTAATTTTTCCAGCGGGGTGCCAGCGGCATCAGGGTAGAGCATCCGTATATCGTTACGTTGTTCCTGGTCGTAGATTTCTCCCACCAGTGTTCCTTCGAGCTGTACCTGCAGTTGGTTCTGAAAATCGCTTGGAGTGATGCCGAACTGGGCCAGCCTGCGCGAATCGGGCTCAACAGTTACCGATGGCCCCGCGATTGTAATCCCGTCGAAAACATCGGCAGTTCCTTTTACGTTGCTTACAATGCCGGCTGTTTGCCTGGCAAGATCCTGCAGTACTTTCGGGTTTTCGCCATAAATTTTTATTTCGATAGGCTGGGTTGAGGCCATAAGGTCGCCGAGCATATCGCCTATTACCTGCCCGAAATCGATCTGCAAAGCAGGCTGGGTGGATTCCACCTTTTTGCGGATTTTGTCAATTACCTCATTGGTAGTGAGTTTCCTGTTCTTTTTAAGCTGGATAAGGTAATCGCCGTAATTGGGCTCGGTAATAAAAAATCCCATCTCGGTGCCGGTACGCCGGGAGTATGATTCTATTTCGGGAATAGAGGGAAAAAGTTTCTCAACCTCCCGCAACATGCGATCCGTTTCCTGCAGCGAGGTTCCCGGAGGCGAAGTATAATCCAGAACAATGGAACCTTCATCCATTTCGGGAAGGAAACCTGTTTCGAGCCGGTTAGCTGTATAATAAGATGTGAGAATAAGCAGGATAACGAAGGCAAAGCTGATAACCGGCCTGTGAATAAAAAACGAAATCCATTTTCCTGAATACTGGTAGCGGGATTGTTTGTGTCGGAAGGTGCTTTCTTCGCCGGCAAAGAGCAGGTAAATTACCGGCAGCCCGATCCATGTGGTGAAAAACGAACATACCAGCGTAATGATCATTGTATTAGCCAGTATAGTGAAGTAGGAACCGGCTACCCCGCTTAAAAGAACAAAAGGAAGGAAAATCACAATTGTACTGATGGATGAACCAACCATGGCCGGGAACAAGTACCTGATGGATACCGTTAAGAGTTCGCGTGTAGGTGTTTCGGGATGTTCTTCATGCGTCCGGTGGATCTGCTCCACCACAACGATGGCATCGTCAATAATCAACCCTATGGAAGCAGCAATAGCCCCCAGTGTCATAATGTTGAAGTTATAGCCGAATACCCGTATCATAACTAGGGTGAGTGCAATGGTTACCGGAATGGTTACGAGTATTACGCCGCTGGCGCGCAACGACCGCAGGAACAGTATGGCAACCATAATAGCCAGCAGCAAACCGATCCAAAGGCTGTCGGTTACGCTTCGGATGGATTCGTGCACAAAATCGGCTTGCACATAATAGGGTTTTAAGCTGATGCCCTGCGGCAAAATACCGCTGTTTAAAGCGGCAACTTTTTGCTGAACATCGTCAGTCAGCCTCACCAGGTTAGCCTCCGGCTGTTTTACTATGGCAACTAAAACGGCACTCTCTCCGTTGGCATTTACACGGATAAATTCAACTTTTTCGGCTATCCGTACAGTTGCAATATCCTTTAGCTGTATCACCCTTTTGTTATCGTTGCTGATTACAAGTTCCTGCAGTTCACCCAGGTTGTCGACAGTTGCATCCGTTACGGTAAGGTAAAGGCGGTTAAAATCAGTAAGGTAGCCATTGCTCGAAATAAAGTTGGTTTCGCTGAGGGCGGTTGTTATAAGCGCGGGCGTTATCCCCAGCGCACTCATTTTCTGAACGTTAAGTTCGATGTGATATTCTTTGCTCTTGCCCCCGATAACACGTACTTCGGATACGCCATCCACCTGCGAAAGAAAGGGTTTTATCGTGTAGCTGGCAATTTTATTGAGTTCGATATTGCTGTAGCCTTTCCCAACAATCACATAACCGGCAACCGGCAGGATGGAAGGGTTCATTTTTTCGACCGAAATGCTCAGTCCGGGAGGCAATTCATCCTTGATCTGGTTGATTGACGATTCAATCTGTTGCTTGCTGAGGTCGATATCGGCATTCCAGTCCATGAAGGCTGAAATTTCGCAACTGCCCCGGCTTGTGAGGCTGCGCACATTTTTAAGCGAAGGAACACGTTTTATTGCATTTTCAAGAGGTTTGGTAACGGTTACCATCATTTTGTTAACCGGTTGCAAGCCGTTTTCGGCAATCACTTTAATTTTCGGGAAAGTAACTTCAGGGAAAAGCGACGATTGCATCCGGGTATAGGTAAATACCCCTGCAGCGATTAGTATTGCCAGCAGAACCGCGATGGGATTTTTATGTGAAACAAAGAAATTGCTCATCCCCGGTTATTTAATGGTTTTAACAAAAGCGGTATCGGATAAACCATACTGGCCGGAGCTCAGTATGCGATCGCCCTGGGTGAAAACGGGAGAAATAATCTCAATTTTATCACCTTCAGCAATGCCTTTCGTGATTGGCACCTTAACGGCAGTGCTGTCGTTTATCATTTTCATCACCCAGAAATTTTCCATCGTCTCGTCGGTAAGTACTGACGATTTCCCGATTACCTGTGCATTACGGCTGGTGCGTTTCACAAGTTGAACAGCAGCGATAAGGTTTTCGGGTAATTTTGAACCGGGTGCAATCTTAATTTCGTAACTCTGTGTTTGCGAAACCGGATCCACTAACGATAACTGCGATGCGATGGTTCCATAAACTCTTGTTGAATCGGGTAAGAGTATAGTACACCTGGTTCCTGTGGCTGCATATTTCCTTGATTCGAAAGGGACATTGAGCAGGAATACGAAGCTGTTTTGCTGGGCAATGGTAGCCATTGCATCTCCATCTGTAACATAATCGTTGGCATACTTGAATACTTCGGTAAGGATTCCCGATTCCGGTGCCCTGACAATAACAAGCCCTTTAATCGCATTCGATGTATCTTTCGAGTGAAACCGGCTTAAAGCTTCAGCTTCCTTTGAACGAATATAATACAAAGGCTTACCAGCTTCAATATAATCGCCAGGACTTGCAAACGATTGCTCGATATACCCTGTAATATTGGCTTTCAGCTGGTTCTTTTTGAGGTATGCCGAAGTCGCCGAAAGCTGAATATACTCGCTTATGTCCAAATGCTGAATGCCGTCAAGCATAACCGGCGTTTTAACCTCGCTTACATCTTCGGGTAAACTTTCGCCTGTATTTTTACATGCCTGGATTATCAGAAGTGCAAAAAAAGCTGCGATGAGGATCTGTTTTTTCATTTCAGGTAAGTAAGTTGGTTTATAAGCTGCATCCGGTTCATTTCGGCCATCGCCAGGTTGTTTTGAATATCGGTGTAATTATTGATAGCCAGGAGAAAATCGGTAAACCTTACAATACCCTTTTCAATCTCGATCTTGTATATATCGATAATTTCCTTCTGCTGATCAAGCTGCTGGGTAATGTCAAGGATAAGGCCGTTGGTGAGTCGGAGTTGTTCCTGTAACTGACGCTGCTGCTGGCTATATTGCACAATGTAGGCATCGCGGTAAAGCATACGGGTATTCTCGGCAAGATCAATCTTTCTATACTCATAATAACGCTGTTTGCCGTCATAAATAGGCATACTTAAGTTTAACCCGAAACTAGTTCCAAAATTGTTTGGGATATTTAACGGCTTAACGGCCATAAATCCTGCATCGGCAAAGGTTTCGAGTCTTGGCCGGTAATTCAGGTCAAGAAGGGTCCTGGAATTGGTGTTTTTCAAACTGTCGGCTTTCGATTGCCTGATTGCCGGGAGCGAATTAAAATCCATCACAGCAGCTTCCGAAATCACAGGCTTTGTAAGTTCCACATAGGAGGTATCGACCATTCCGCAGTATAAATTCAGGATAGCCAGGTCATTCTTATACTGGATAAAAGTCTGTTTCAGCGTGATTTCCTGGGCTTTGATTACTAGGGCGAGGTTCATCAGGTCAGTTTGCAGGTAGATGCCGCTTTCGACAAGTGATTTTACTGCATCTTTCTGGCTGCTGAGTTTTCCGATCACCTGCCGGTAGTATTGAACCAGGCTGAAATCGGCAAAAGCAGTTATATATTGGGATGTTATATTCTCTTTCAGGTCTGTTTCCGAAATCAGCCTGTTCACATCAAGCGACTGTTTAAGCAACTCAATGCTTTGCAATTGGGCTGACTTTATTTTTTTATTGATAAGTGATTGCTTTACTCCGACAACAGCAGCATAGTTGCCGCCGTTTGTAATGGCTTCGTCGTACCCGAAATGAGTTGAAACCGGCGCTATAAGCGCCTGTGATGAAAGTTCAACCTGCGGTTTGTAACCGCAGAGCACTAAAAGGCTGTCAATGCGCACTGAACTCACCTGGCTGGAATAGTCCCGGAGTAAAGGACTGTTTTTCAGTCCTTTCTCCAGGTAAAAGTTGAGCGAATTGGTCTGTGCCGGCAATTCATGCAGCAAAAAAGATGCAAAAAGGAAAGTCAGTAAAGTCGTTTTCAACATTATGATCTGACAAGTTTAGCGTTTTCACTCTGATCACCCACAAGCCTTATAGCTTGAAGGATATTGCATCAAAGTTAGTGAATACTTTAAAGGCAGCGAAAAAAGTAAAAACTGCAATGTAAGTGGCCTTTATTTAACCGGTTCAATTTCCAGAACAACAAATGTCCCCGGTTTAACAGGTCTGCGGCCTTCGCCGGGTTCGTATTCACCGCATGAAACATAAAGGTGATGCGTTGTTTTGTCCACTGCAATGGTTCGTGCACCGGCTTGTGTAGAAAGTGTTTCGAGAACCTTATAGGAATCAGCACTTTCCTGCTGAATTACTGTGATGGTGCCTTCGCCGTTTGATGAGAATATCCTTTTGCTTGCAGGATCGAAAGCCACACCGTCGCAACGGCTGCCGATTGGAACTGTAGTTATTACTTTCCCGGTAAGGGCATTGGTGACCACCATTATACTGTTGGAGCAAACTGAAAATAAGCGGTTGTTTTCTTTATCCAGGGCCAGTCCCGATGGTTCATCACCGGGTTTGATCGGCCATTCGGCATCCACCCTCATGGTTTTTGCATTGATCAGGGCAATACTGTTTTTATCCTCGATATTGACAAAAATTTTGCCCTTCCCATCCGTTTGCGAAAACTCGGGCTTACCACTGAGTGTAATCGTGCCGATAACCTTGTTGTCAATGGCATCGATAACAGTGGAGTTTTTACCACGCCCGTTAAAAGTGAAAACCCTGTGCGTAAACTGGTCGTATAGTATTGCATCGGGGTTGGCACCTGTAACAAATATTTTTGTTATCAGCATAAGATCTTTAAGGTTAATAATCGAAACTGAACTATCCTTTCCGTTCGAGATGAATGCCTTGTTCAGGTCATTGGCTATAGCAATACCATGCACTCCCTTGGTATCAGGAATAACTGCAAGTTGTTCTCCTTTAGCAAGATTCACAACGTTAACCTGGGTGCCATGCGATACAAAGAGCCGTCCGCCGGGCTCATCAACAGAAAGATAATCCCATCCACCATCACCTTGCAGGTGAATGGTTTTTGCAACCCGGTATTGTGGATTATTTGTCTGCGATTTAACGCACATTGTGCCGCATATTAATGCTACACAGAGAAACCTGGAAATTAATTTATTCATGATTTATGTTTTGAGTTGGATACTTAATTTGCTGAAAGGTTTAAAAGCAATATTGAGCCTGGCTGATATGCTTAATAAACACGGAGCATTTCTTTACCGGGTTTACCAGGCATTTCTGTTTATCGGGCTGGGTTACCTTCGGGTGTAAAGATGATTTCCTTCTTTTTTGTGCCCGACTTAAGGTTTACTTCATATTGTAAGCCTTTTTTGACATTTTCAATTCTGTCGGCCTCAATGATTTCCCAGCCGGGATATGTTTCCGAAATGGCATCGATCACCTTTTCGGGAAGCTGCTTTACCTCAATTCCGGTTTCAGTTTCGAGCCATGTACCTTCGGAGCTGAAATTCGCCGACATTTTCACCTCATTCATTGTGAACTCAGCTTCATATTCGTTGGAACTTTCTTTTCCCCATTTAACATTTGAGGCGCCCTCAAATTTTTGTGTGAATGCCTTTTGCACCGCAGCAGGCGGGTTAACGCCAAAGGAGCAATATGTAATAAACATAATGCCCGCGAACAGGATTATTTTTTGCATTGTGATAAAATTTAGAATTTTGGGAAAATATTACCGCATTTGGCAGTAGAAAAACCGGTATTAAGCTAGCTTACCGGAGGATGAAAAAATTTATAGCAATGTCCGGTTTTATAGAGAGCTTCGGAATGTAAGGTCACTTTTTTAAGTAAAGCAATCGGTTTGACAGAAAAGTTAAAAAACGATTGAATTAAAATGATACTCTGTGAAATATGATGATGGAACAGAACCGGTAAATGTGGTTTCTGCTGGTCTCCTCCACAATGTTTATCGAAAATGCCATCAATATTAACCAGGTGATCAGACACAAAATCGAGAGGTGTCATGTCTTTGTCTTCGTGCGCTTTGCAATGGCGGTATATTCCGGCGAGGTCGGACCCGCAGGCGAAATTTCCCGAAGGCAGGCAAACACTGCCTGCCAGGTAATATACTAAAAGCCCTATTAGTCCGATGCGTTTCACATAAAAGAATTCATCGATAAAATTAGACTATTTTGGATAACAGAGATAGCCGGTTAGTAAAATTGAGCTTCGTAAGGGCAAATTTAAATTTAATGCCGGAGATAGTATACCCCCGTATAGCAGTAATGCATTCTATTTCAGTGATTCAAGGTAGTTATTATCAACCGGCATCCCATTCTCTTTTGCTTTTAGTGCAAATTCAAGAGCTTGCTTTTTGTTGCCAAGTTTGTTGGTGCATTGCGACAGGTTCATCCAGGCGTCCTTATTCCGGGTATCGGTTTTGACTACAGCAAGAAAATCATTTACAGCATTCTGGTATTGAGCTATGTAGACGTAACTAATGCCCCGGTTCATATAAAACGATAAATTGTCGTCGGTCTTTGAAATCAAAATTGTGTAATCTTCAATTGCCTTTGGATAATCACCGGAAGAGAATAATGCATAGGTCCTGGATTTCAGAATATCGATGTTCCCTGGATCTAATTGCAATGCTTTATCATAATCGCGAAATGCGGAATCGAAAATCTTCTGCTGGGCATATATGTTACCCCTGTTATGATAAACTTTCGGATTAAGAGGGTCGTATCGGATGGACTTGGCGTATGCTTTCCCGGCATTGACAAAATCATTATTCAGACCATAAATGTTACCTATGTTGCTCCATGCACCGGCATCTTTGGTGCCCATTTGCATCAGGATTTCATAGTCCTTCATGGCTTTTGCCAGTTCATTTGCTTCGCGGGCGTAATAATTGCCCCTGTTTTTATAGGCTATCTCAGCATCAGGATGCAGCTTAATCACATTTGTCCAGAGGGTTTCGTTGTTTTTCCATATTTTGACCTGAGCAGTTGTTTTCACCATAAGTAAAAGAATAAACGCAACAGCAATCCCGGCGAATACAAATCGTGTTGATCCGAATTTTTGAACCAGGTATCCGAAACCGGCATAAACGGCCAAAGCCAGCCCAATATAAGGTAAATAGCTATATCGCTCTGCAACAATCGCTGATCCAACTGTGAAGAACTGAAGCACAAGTACCATGGTGATTATGTAAAATGCCAGTCCGAATACAATGTCTTTGTTTTTCCTGAGTAGTAATGCTGTACTGATAATTAAAATCAAAACAACCCAGGGTAACAAATGATAGTAGAACGGAAGATCCAGTGCCCGGTGGAGGAAAAAGACAGGGTAAGGATAATAGGCTGAGAGATCAAGCGGAGCAAAAAACTTTACAATATAAAAGAAGAATCCATATGAGCCGGCTACTATGCGGTAATAAAGGGGCATAACCTCAATAGTAGAAATAGCACCCTGGGCTGACTGGCTTTGAATTGCCATTAATCCAACGTAAACTGAAATGGTCAGGAATGGTACTTTTTCGATCCACCGGCGAATGCCAATATCCTTACCGGAATAGTAATCGATCATAATAAGAACGATAGGCAAAGTTACGGCTACTGCTTTCGAAAGGGATGAAGCCAGGAATGCAATAAAAGCAAGAGCCAGCCAATAGTATTTAGCCGAATACAGGTATTTAAGGTATGCAATAAGTGCCAGAAGGAAGAAAAACACATAAAGCACATCTTTTCGTTCCGAGATCCAAGCTACGGATTCAACATGCATAGGGTGAACCGCAAAAATCAAGGCTACAAACAGTGCAGGAAACCATTTCTTTTTGAGTAGAATATAAATAAACAGGAAAACCAGTATGGTGTTGAAGATATGGAAAATAACATTGGTCCGATGGAAAACAGCCGCATCCAACTGATGGGCTTTGGGATTGTAAGCCGATTTATAGTCAATGGCCAGGCTTAGTAGAGTAAGCGGATGGTAATTGCCAACTGCAGATTTCGTTGTAAAAAATAAATCAATACTTTTATGATCAAGCGACCTGATTAAATGGTTTTCGGTTACATATTCAGGATCATCCCAATTGGTAAAGCCATTCCTGGTTGCTGAGGAATAAACTGCCAGGACACTTATAACCAGAATCGCTATTGAAACCCATATTATCCTGCTGCCAGGTTTTGGACCAGGAATTCTTTTTGTCTGAGCTGAATTCTTTTTAGGTGGAACGGTTTTCTGTTTCATAAACACCCCGGTAAAAACAATAAATTATAAAAAAATGCAGAAATAGCAAAAGTAGTGGATTAAAACGAAAATAGAGCAAGTTACTGATTAACACATTGCTGAAAGCTACCTGGCAAAATTCAGTAGAAAGAATATTCCTGGATTTGAAAATGAATTATGACACCGCTTTCCCTCTGTTTGATCAGTACAGGTAGGTGTCATTACCGTCAAATATTGTAAGCATTTTATTCTCAGCAGTTTCACATCGCCCGATAATTCTTGCCGGGATTCCGAAATTTTCGGAAATAGCAATGATCTCAGGAGCAATATCCGCATTTACATATATTTCCATCCGGTGCCCCATGTTGAATACCTGATACATCTCACGCCACGGTGTTCCGGATTGCTCCTGGATCATTCGGAACAGAGGTGGAACAGGGAAAAGGTTATCTTTTATAACATGCAGCTTATCAATAAAATGCAGCACCTTGGTTTGTGCACCACCGCTGCAGTGAATCATACCATGAATTTCGGCCCTGTATTCCTCGAGTATCTCTTTTATAACGGGGGCATAAGTACGGGTAGGGGAGAGCACAAGTTGTCCGGCGTTTACACCTTCAATCCCGGTGGCATCAGTCAGGTTTAGCGTACCTGAATACACCAGAGTCATATCGATAGCCTGGTCGAAACTCTCGGGGTACCTGGAAGCATATTGTTTCGAAAACACATCGTGCCTTGCCGAAGTAAGACCGTTACTTCCCATACCTCCATTGTAACTATTTTCGTAAGTGGCCTGCCCGAACGAGGCAAGCCCGACAATCACATCGCCAGGCTGTATTTTGTTTTCAATGATTTCGCTGCGGGGAACCCTTGCCGTAACTGTACTGTCGACTATAATGGTGCGGACCAGGTCGCCCACATCGGCAGTTTCTCCGCCAGTGGAGTGAATTCCGATGCCATTTGCACGCATCATGGCAAGGCATTCTTCAGTGCCTTCAATTATGGCTGAAATAACTTCGCCAGGTACCAGGTTTTTGTTCCTGCCTATGGTTGATGAAAGCAGTATGCCATCTGTAATACCTATGCAAAGCAAGTCGTCGGTATTCATCACGACGGCATCCTGTGCAATGCCTTTCCATACAGAAATATCACCTGTTTCGCGCCAGTATAGATAAGCAAGTGACGATTTGGTGCCGGCGCCGTCGGCATGCATTACGCAGCAATACTCCGGATCGTTGCCGAGCAGGTCAGGGACTACTTTGCAGAAAGCATTCGGGAACAAGCCTTTGTCCATCTTTTTAATGGCATTATGAACATCGTCTTTAGTTGCCGAGACTCCCCGTTGCAAATACCTGTCGGACATCGAAATAAGAGTGATTTGTTAAATTTAATAAGTTTCTGGTTTCATGTTTGAAGAATTAATAAACTCTGAAACTCTGATCCCGATAGCTATTGGGACTGAAATTGCTGAAAAGGAACCGAT
>CAISRK010000070.1 GCA_903887815.1 uncultured Bacteroidales bacterium
CCCAGGAAAGCAAAAGCAACCTGGTTCAGTTTTTTATCGGTATGCTCGAGCATTGTCATAAAGTCGGCGAGCATCTGCGTAGGATGGAATTCGTTGGTCAGGCCGTTCCACACCGGGACACCCGAATACTCGGCAAGGGCTTCGACAATATGCTGTCCGTAACCGCGGTATTCGATACCATCATACATACGGCCCAGAACACGGGCTGTATCTTTCATTGATTCTTTCTTACCCATCTGCGATCCCGAAGGTCCCAGGTATGTAACATGGGCGCCCTGGTCGAGAGCTGCCACTTCGAAAGCGCAACGTGTTCGTGTTGAGTCTTTTTCGAAAAGCAGTACAATATTTTTTCCTTTCAGGCGGGGTTGCTCAGTGCCTGCATATTTTGCCTTTTTCAGCTCGAAAGCCAGGTCGAGTAAAAATTTAATTTCCTGCGGAGTAAAGTCAAGTTCTTTCAGGAAATGACGGTTTTTTAGGTTGAATGCCATGGTTATTTGCGATTTACGTCCCGATAGCTATCGGGATACAATTTATAATTATTTGATAACATGGTTCATTTAACTGAACCATTTGTGTTCTTGAATTTACGATTGATATGATCTTCGGAAAATGTGTTGATTTGTACCTCGTAACTCGTCAATCGTAAATTTGATGTTAGACAATCGAGATACGCGTACCCCCGTTATCAACCCCCAGCAAACCGGCCGATGTAATAATGGCATCGCGGCTTGTGTGTTTCACAAAGTGAATAGCGGCGCGGATTTTAGGAGCCATGCTGCCTTCGGCAAAATGACCTTCGGCAAGGTATTGCTTTGCCTGGCGAACGCTCATGCGATCGATGGTTTTTTCCTGCGGAGTATTGTAGTTGATACATACTTTAGGTACATCGGTAAGGATGAAAAGCTTATCGGCATTGATATTGCCTCCAAGTAAAGCTGATGCAAGGTCTTTATCAATCACGGCATCAATTCCCTGGAGTTTATTCTCAGCCACATAGAAAGCCGGGATACCACCACCACCCACGGCAATCACGATCTGACCGTCGCGTGCTATACGCTCAATCGAACGCTGGTTGCTGATAACCAAAGGTTTTGGCGAAGCCACTACTTTACGCCAGCCGCGTCCGCGAGGATCTTCTTTAAATACACTTCCGTTTTCGGCTGTCGCACGATCGGCATCCTCTTTTGTATAATATGGGCCTATGGGCTTGGTAGGGTTTTCAAAAGCAGGATCATCGCGATCGACTAATACCTGGGTTATGATGGTGATAACATCACGGTCGAGGTCGTGCGAGCGAAGGACGTTGCGAAGTTGCTGCTCCAGGATATAACCTATAAAACCCTGTGAATAAGCAACACAAATATCGAGTGGCATTTCGGGCAGATTGTATACCTGGTTCCCTGCTGCGTTGGCAAGCAGTATATTACCAACCTGCGGACCGTTTCCATGTGTAAGAACAACATTGTATCCCCGGTCGATCAGGGTAAGAAGACGTTCGCAGGTATCCAGTGCATTTTTTTCCTGTTCTTCAATAGTTCCGGCCTGGTCGCCGCGAAGAAGCGCGTTTCCGCCAAAAGCGACTACAGCTAATTTTTTCATAGTATAAAATTTTCAATTGAGGGCGCAAAATTAGTGATTTAAACTTCCTGTGCAAGCACTTTGAAAAATTGTATATTATCAATAAACACTCTGAATAATAGCTAATTATGCGTTTTTTGATTTTACCCAAAGAAGATATGGAACAACAAAACTTAGGTTATGATTGTTGAAATATAGCATGTAATTTTACGCCCCTGAATTCGATGGATTCAAAACACCCTGCCGATGCATAACCAAACCCGTGCCTATTCGCTTGCACTCCTCTCGATCGCTTTTTGGTCGACAATGGGTACGGCTTTCAAATTAACGCTCAACTACCTGAATCCCGGTATGTTATTGCTGATTGCAACCTTTACAGCTTTTATTTTTCTTGGTATTGTAATCCTTATCAAAGGCAAAAGCACCGAACTAAGGGAAATTACCCTGAAACAAACCATTAACTCGGCCCTGATGGGACTCTTTAATCCTTTCCTGTATTACCTGGTATTGTTCGAAGCGTATAACCGCATCCCGGCACAGGAAGGTGTTGCGCTCAATTACATCTGGCCTGTGATGCTCGTCATTTTCTCTATCATTTTCCTGAAACAACACATAAACCTGATCAGCGTACTCGCCATCCTGATCAGTTTTTCGGGTACTGTTGTTATTGCCATGCATGGAAATTTCAGCGAATTCCATTTTTCGGACAACACAGGAGTTTTACTTGCCATTGGAAGTGCTCTTTTCTGGGCTTCCTTCTGGATTATCAATATGAAAGATCCGCGCGAAGCCATAGTTAAAATGTTCGTAAATTTTGCCTTCGGCACCCTATACATTCTGGCATGGAACATCCTTAAAGGGAATATTACGATACCACCAGTACTGGGCTTTGCCGGGGCCGTTTATATCGGGATCTTCGAGATGGGCCTGACCTTTGTGCTATGGCTTACCGCATTGAAACTGTCCGCTAATACAGCTCGGGTTTCGAACCTGGTGTTTATTTCACCCTTTATATCGCTCATGCTGATTTCGCTCATTATTGGTGAGAAAATACTTCCTGCAACTGTTATCGGCCTTGCTATCATTGTTTCAGGAATCGTTTTGCAGCAATATAGCCAGTGGAGGGAACGAAAAGTGTAGATTGTGGATAAATTCCAGGTTACAAGTCCCAGGTCCCAAATTCCTAGTCCCACATCCGACATCGAAATCCTACATCCCACATCCGCCATCCCACATCCGACATCCGAAATCCTAAATTCCTACCTTTGCAGCATGACAGTAAAAAAACGAATCGCATTTCATACCCTGGGCTGTAAGCTGAATTTTTCGGAAACAAGTACTATTTCGAGGCAATTCGGTGTGGATGATTTCGAGATTGTTGAATTCCACGAACAGGCTGATTATTATGTAGTTCACACATGTTCTGTTACTTCGGTAGCTGAAAAAAAATGCAAAACCGCTATTAAACAGGCTCACAGGCGAAATCCGGATGCACAGGTTGCTGTAATTGGATGTGCAGTGCAGGCAAACCCGGGGATGTTCAGTGCTATGGAAGGAGTTAGCTGGGTTTTCGGTAACAACGATAAATTCAGGCTCGGTGAGGTGATTAAAAGCCGCGACAGCCTGAAGCACATATATGGCCACCACGAATCGTTTGTATCCGAAATAAATAAAACCAAAGAATTTATTCCCTCCTATTCCATGGGCGACCGTACCCGATCCTTTTTCAAGGTACAGGACGGTTGTGATTATTTCTGTACTTACTGCTGCATACCATTTATGCGTGGGCGGAGCCGTAGCGAAAGTATAGCAAACACCATGAAAGTCGCACGTGAAATTGCTGCAACTGAGATAAAGGAAATTATACTTACAGGTGTAAATATAGGCGATTTCGGCCGCCAGAGCAACGAATCGTTTGCCGGTTTACTTCAGGAACTTGCTGCACTTGAAGGTATAGAACGGATACGGATATCCTCAATTGAACCTGAATTGCTGAATGATGATATAATCAAACTGGTTTCGGTTTCAGATAAACTCCTGCCTCATTTTCATATTCCGCTACAGAGCGGGAGCGATAAAATTCTGCAGCTGATGAAACGTAAATACCTCCGCGAAGTATTTGCCGGCAGGGTGAACAGGATCAAGGAATTAATGCCCGACGCATTTGTTGCAGCGGATGTTATTATTGGTTTCCCTGGCGAAACCAATGAGGATTTCGAAGATACTTACACATTTATAAGTAACCTTGACATTTCCAGCCTTCATGTATTCAGCTATTCCGAACGCCCCGGAACCAAATCGCTGCAACTCGACGGCAAAGTGGATGAACGGGAGAAACACCAACGCAGCCATCTTCTGCATGATCTTTCCGAAACGAAGAAAAAGCAATTCTATCAAAGGCAGACCGGGAAAACCGAACAGGTACTCTGGGAATCGGATAACATTAAAGGGTTTATGCACGGATTTACAGGTAATTATGTGAAAGCCAGAACACTCTATAATGCAGAACTTATTAACCGGATCACAGAAACAAGGATTGTTTCGGTGAATGATGACGACACCTGCAGCATAGAAATTCTGTGACCTAAATTCCAGGATCCAAATTCCAATACTGACAATCAAAATCACACTTCCGACCTCAGACATCCAACATCCGACATCTAACATCCGACATCTAACATCCGACATCTAACATTTCAAATCCAAAATCCCCAACCCTTAACCCCTCATAAAAAATGTTTCCGAAACTCAGCGACCTGCTCAACTACCTGTTTGGAAGCCATATCGACCTGCCGGTGCAGACCTATGGATTTTTCCTTGCAACGGCATTCCTGGTTGCCGGTTATGTTCTGCGCCTTGAGTTAAAGAGAAAAGAAAAAGAAGGATTACTACCGGAACAGAAAAGAAACTTCAATCCCAGGCGATACAGCGGGTGGCCCGAAATCATACTGGGAACGGCATTGAGTGCTGTTATCGGATGGAAACTATTCGGCATAATTCTGCAATACCACGATTTTGCTGCTAATCCGCAACAATATTTGTTTTCGGGTAATGGAAGTCTCACCGCGATGGTACTTATAGCTTTAGTTTCAATATCCCACCATATTTTCAGAAAAAAAACGGAGAAAAATTCAGCCGGCGAGTTACAGGAAGAAATTATCCATCCCTACCAGTACACATGGAACATATTGATGGTAGCCTTGGTATTTGCGGTGATTGGCTCAAAGTTATTTGACATTTTCGATAATTTCGGCAGTTTCCTGCAGAACCCTGTACATAGCCTGTTGTCATTCAGGGGACTGACCTTTTACGGTGGTTTCATTGTAACTGTAATCGCATTGTTGCTTTACATGAGGGTAATAAAACTCGACTGGAAACATGTAATTGACAGCAGTGCACCCGCAATTATGTTAGGGTATGCCGTTGGAAGACTGGGATGTCATTTTTCGGGCGACGGGTGCTGGGGAGTAGTGAATATGCTGGTCCAGCCCTCGTGGCTTGACTGGATCCCGAGCTGGCTTTGGGCCTTCGATTTCCCGCATAATGTTATCAATCACGGAGTTCCTATACCCGGCTGCCAGGGTTCAAACTGCATGGTTCTCGACCAGCCTGTTTTCCCGACTTCCTTATATGAATCGATTATTGCATTGGTTTCGTTCGTGATTTTATGGTTCTGTCGCCTCCGCATAAAAGCCCCTGTAGCCCTTTTCGGGTTATTCCTGATACTGAACGGATTCAGCCGCTTCTTTATTGAGAAAATCAGGGTAAACCATAAATATGACCTGCTCGGCATAAACCTCTCCCAGGCTGAAATCATTTCTTCATGTTTGCTGGTTGCAGGAATCGTAGTTATGATTTACTTTTATAAACGGCATAGAAACACTGGCCGTGAACAAACTTAATTGTTAAGGTCACAAACATCATACAAAGTGGAATATTAATTCCATATACAAAAACCCACCTGGACCACAAAATCCCCACGTATGACCACAAATGACCACAAATGACAAAAGACTACGAATGACCACGAATGACCACCAAACCCTCTCAAACCTCTCAGCTATCTAATTCTTCAATCTCCCAAATAATGGATTACAAAAAGATTACCCTTGAAGTTATATCCCTCGCCAAGAAAACCGGGAAATTTTTCCTGGAAGAAATCAACAAAGTACAACTCTCTGATATTGAAGTAAAAGGGTTGCATGATTTTGTAAGTTATGTTGATAAAACTGCTGAGTTAAGAATTGTTAAAAGGCTTTCTGAATTATTGCCAGAATCAGGGTTTATTACAGAAGAACAAACTGCGACTCACCGCGGCGATCGCTTCAACTGGATTGTCGACCCGCTGGATGGCACAACAAACTTTCTCCATCATATTCCATTATATTCGGTGAGCATTGCCCTGATGGAAAATGACGAGATCGTGGCCGGGGTGGTTTATGAGCCTAACCTTGATGAGTGTTTTTATGCCTGGAAAGATGGAAGTGCGTATATGAACGGGAACGAAATCCATGTCTCGGAGCAGTCGGAACTCAAAAATACGCTTCTGGCAACCGGATTTCCGTATTATGACTATGGCAAACTGAACGGGTACATGGAACTTTTCACCTGGTTTGCACGGAATACTTCGGGTCTGCGCAGGCTAGGATCGGCAGCGGTGGACCTTGCATATACTGCCTGTGGCCGCTTCGAAGGTTTTTACGAATACGGGCTTCACCCCTGGGATGTGGCTGCCGGTGTTTTTATCGTTAATCAGGCAGGCGGCACGGTAACTGATTTCAAAGGAGGTAAGGATTATATTTTCGGCGCTGAATTACTTGCATCGAACACAGTGTTACATCCTGTTTTGCTTGATGCCGTGAAAGAACACTTCGCGGACCAAGTGAACTAAGGAATCAAAGATTTTGGTGCAATTTATAATTTCCTGTTATTAATAAAATGCTGAGACTGAATATTCCTAAATTTGCTATACTACAAAACCGGTTTAACCATGTTGAAAACAAAATTCCTGAGTATTCTGCTTATTTCAATTGTTGTTTTTCACATTTCCGGCTTTTCGCAAGTGAATAAACCTGCTAACAAACTGGTTTATGTGTTCAAAATCACCGACGAAATTGCCAGGCCGGTCTGGTATAAAACAAAAAAGGCCCTTGCCGAAGCCAATGCGATGAAAGCGGATATTATCCTGATAAGAATGAACACCTATGGTGGCTTACTCGAAACAGCCGATTCGATTCGTACAGGTATACTTAATTCAAAGATCCCGGTTTGGGTATTTATCGACAACAATGCGGCATCGGCCGGAGCACTGATTTCAATTGCCTGCGACAGCATATACATGCGCGAGGGTGCCAATATAGGCGCGGCAACCGTTGTAAATCAAACCGGGGAACAGGCGCCTGATAAATACCAGTCGTATATGCGTTCGCTGATGCGAAGCACAGCCCAGGCTACCGGGCGGAATCCTGATATTGCCCAGGCAATGGTTGATCCGAAAATCCATGTAGAAGGCGTAAATGACTCAGGCCAGATAGTTACATTTACCGCTCAAGAAGCCCTGAAACACGGCTATTGCAATGCCATGGCTGAGAATATCACTGAAGTGCTCCGGAAAGCCGGTGTTAAGAGTTATACAATCCACGAACAGAAACTAACGGCAATGGATAAAATGATCGGTTTCCTGACTTCGCCGCTGGTGGCGGGAATACTGATTGTAATTATTATTGCCGGCATTTATTTCGAATTCCAGTCGCCTGGAGCAGCCGTCCCGATACTGATTGCCATTATTGCTGCCCTGCTTTACTTTGCGCCTCATTATATCGAGGGACTGGCTGCCAACTGGGAGATTCTTGTATTTGTTATTGGTGTTGTACTCCTGGCGGTCGAAATATTTGCCATCCCTGGATTCGGAGTCACCGGGATACTGGGTATTTTCCTGATGGTTATGGGGTTAACATTAGCCATGATCGACAATACCTATTTCGACTTTAGTTCCGGTGCAACTGCCAAATTAACTGAAGCATTTTTTATAGTTATAATCGCGTTTTTTATTTCCATAACAGGTTCCATTTACCTGACAAAAAAGCTTTTTACGGGGAAAACATTTTTCGGCGACCTGGCACTTGTGGCAACACAACAAAAAGACGATGGATTTACTTCAGCAGACATTTCCTTCCATGATATGACAGGCAAAACCGGCTTTACCAATACCATGCTCCGGCCGGCAGGCAAAGTAATAATTGAAGGTATGTTGTACGATGCCACCGCCTTAACCGGTTATATCGATAAAGGCGAAGAAATTGAAGTAGTGAAGTACGAAACAGCCCAACTTTTTGTAAAGAAAAGCAAGAATTTAAACTGACAGGAAGATACTGGTTACTGGTTAGTAGGCACTTAGCACTCTTTACTGGGCACTGGGCACTGGTTGCTGCGCACTCTGCTCTGGGCACTGATTTCTGGTTTTTTGTTCTCACATCCCACCTCTCACATCTCACATCCGAAATCCGAAATCCCTTATTTCGCCAGGTGCTCCAGAAGAATTTTTAACCCAATAAGGATTAACATTATACCACCTATTACTTCCATGCGCCGGCCATTGCGTGAACCGATCTTTTTCCCGAAAAGCATACCCAGCATAGCAACTATGTAGGTAACGGCCCCGATAATACCGACAGAGATTAAAATTTTATAGTCGAGCAAAGCAAAACTGAAGCCTACAATAAGTGCATCGATGCTTGTGGCTATGGCCATTCCGATCATTACTTTCAACTCCAGCGGGTTGAAGGACCGATCTTCCGGATCCGATCTGAAACTTTCGTAAATCATCTTTCCCCCCAGTACTGACAGTATTCCGAAAGCGATCCAATGGTCGATACTTTCGGCATAATTTTTTATACCTGATCCAACCAGCCAGCCAACTACCGGCATAGCAGCCTGGAAAAGGGCAAGTGTAACAGCAATTTTTGATGCATTTACAAAATCTATCCTTCTCAATATCAAACCACTGGATACCGAAACAGCGAAAGTATCGAATGAGAGGCTAATAGCAATAATAAGAATGGTGAATAATTCCATCGTGAAAGTTTGAGCCGCAAAAGTAAAGAAAGCCGGCAAATCCAGGAAATTAATTAAAAAGCCGGCAGGGGAAAAACGGCAAAGTCACAGCAATAGCTAAAGCCACAAACCCGGGAAACAGATTATTTTTCAGTAAAAGTTTATTCCTGCAATATGTAGTATCCATATCCGTTAGCTTGTTAAGTCCACATACAATCTTTATCCTTAACAATTTCTTACAATGAAAAAGGCTATTCATCTTTTCACATTCCTGGTTATTTTATTTGTATTCAATTTAAACCTGGCAGCTCAAAAAAACAGCAACACTGAGCTTAAAGCCACTATCGCAGGCATCAGCGGAGGCGATATCTCCAGGGATCTCTTGCTGAAAACACCAGAAATCCTTTGTACGGATCCAAAATTCGAAGTAGTTACATTTACCTTATCTTTTTCAAAAGATAACGATATCATTGATTTTTACTGTACAGGCAAGAATCTTACTTTACAAATGAAAGACGTTATAAAAGGGATGAACCCCGGGAATAAAATAATTATTGAAAAAATAAGTGCGAAAAACGAAAGCGGAAAGGTAACAGATCTTCCGGCTATTGTACTGATTATGAAATAAATAACCATTTGACTCCACATTACAACTTAATTTAAGGCCTTTGCTAATTCGAAGTCTTTTTGTTTCGATCAAAAAGACCAAATGTGAACTATTGCATTCCCACTTTAAATTCAACTATTGTTTCCTACATTTATCAGGTTATTGGTTCAGGAACTTCCGATAATAAACAAGGATGTTCCCTCAATAAATATTAATTCAAAATTAAAATCGTCCTAATCCCGGAAACAAATATGGATATTATCTCACTCAAAAAACTGATTCCACAGGTGGATGCCGGGCTAATACAATTTATTGCAGATGAAGCCATTGAAATGGGTGTAGCCGCCGATACTGCCCTGCTCAAAACCGGTAATTATGTGCAGGCAGTTCCTTTAGTTATAAAAGGATTGATAAGGGTAAGCCGCATCGAAAAAGACAAGGAACTGCTTTTGTACTATATTCATCCTGGCGAAATGTGCATTATGTCGTTTTCGGCATGTTGCAGCAACTCGGCGAGCCTGATCGAGGCCGTTACCCTAGAGGAAACTAAACTCCTGCTTATTCCTTCGGCAAAGATCCGGGAGTGGATAGCAAAATATCCTTCATTTAATTATTTCGTTTACGAAATGTTCAACAAGCGCTACCTCGACCTGATTGATACAATCGACCAGCTTATTTTTAACCGGCTGGATGAACGGCTGTTTAATTACCTGAAAGAAAAGACTTTACTTAGCGGGAATAATGTTGTAAATATCACCCATCAGCAGATTGCTACCGATATGGCTACTGCCCGTGAAGTTATAAGCCGTCTACTCAAGAAACTCGAACGCGAAAAAAAAATCGCAACAGGCCGCAACCAACTCACAGTATTTTAGGCAGTTGAATATTTTTCTCGAAATCAGTCTGAAAATCCATCTATATTTTTGCCTCTGTGACAAAAATCACATACCATAGACCCGAAGCGGTTGTATTTTTGTACTTTAAATCATTAACTCACCTAAAACGCAAATCATATGAAACCTAACATGGGCACCATCGACAAAATTTTCCGCATTACATTAGCCGCAGTAGCTGCTATATTATATTTTACACACGTTGTAACAGGCACACTCGGAATTGTTGTCCTGGTCGTTGCAGCCGTCTTAGTACTCACATCCCTAATCAGTTTCTGCCCGCTATATCCTGTGCTCGGGATAAACACCGGCAAGAAGAAAAAATAATCCTGAACCCATTAAACCAATCAAAGCTGCTTCCAACAAGGGCAGCTTTTTTTGTACTAATGGAAAATAATCTCTGTTCAACAGATTAATAGAAATATCCCATTGAAAATTGTAACCTTGTATTCGAAACCGGTGTTGATCCGGTGACTTTACAATGCGTATCCAATTTACCATAAGCTGCCGTAGTGTACTCACATTCAGCTGCCAGTACCAGCTTACCTTTAGTAAAACTTATCATTGGCGACAAACGGTACACATAGTCAATATCGGCATCGCGGGCGAATACAGGCCCAGAAATCGTTTCCTTCGAACCCAATGCCCTGGTATAACCGGCAAAAAGTGATCCCTGCCAGGTTTTACCGGTAGTTTGTACAGTAATCCAGCCAGTCAGGTTGTTTAATGGCGAATAGGTCTGCTCATTGGTTCGAGGATCAGTTGAACTTATGCCATAACCACCCATAACAGTGTGATCGCTGAGTCCCTGCCCGTAAACCCATTGCATTTTTATATCCAAAAATTTCGTTTTAGCCATTATAAATGCTGTATACGCAAAGCAGTTAACCGAAGCTTTTGTTGCATAATTACTGTCGGTTATCAGTCTTGGAGTGAGTCGTTTATAATCTATTCCGGCCCCGGCAAAAAGTTTACTGCTTACAAACTGCAGTTGGCCGTCGAGGTTTGGCACTATACTGTTCCGAAGGTAAGCTGATGAAGCTCCGGCAGGACCGTTGTTCACGTAATCGCGCTGGGCCGTGAGTGCGATCATCGCATTAAGCTTACCTTTCGCAATATCGAACCTGAACTGTGGCTGGCGGCTGTATGGATGAAATGGGGCGCCGGTGTTCAGAGCCAGGACGGATGGCAGCATCTCAGGAATATTTATCGGGTGCCAGTACTGGCCTGCCAGTAAACTGGCATGGTTCCACTTCAGCTTTATATAAGCATGGCGTAACCTGAAACTGTTGTTTTCAGCCCCCGAAGCCCCGGTAAAATCGCCTTCGATATAGGCCAGGGTTTTTGCTCCCAAAACATCAGGCCCTGTAACTTTTGCATTCAGGCGGGCTGTCATGGCATATTGATTAAAGCTCCCATGGGCATTTATATCGTTGCCGTTTCTGTCGAGGACAACTTTTTTAGGGTAAAGCAGCAGGTATCCTTCACGTGATTCAACGACCTGGCGTGAGTCGTAAATCCCCTCGGCTTTGACAAAACCGCCCCAGGAAAGCACTGGTTTATCCGAAGGAACAACTTTTTGGACTTCCTGCGTATAAGCCTGCAATAATCCGGTTAAAAACATACAAATGCTGAGAAAAACGATTTTCATAAATGCTTACTAATTGTGTAAAGAATTACATTTCAGTAGTTTAAAATAAACTGAAAGCAAAAGGAAATCCGTTTGCCTTCAGCCGGCAAATGTATGTAAAATTGAATGCACCCGGGTTCGGGTTTCAGTTAAAAAATCACGCTATGTAAATGAGTTTTATAGCTCCTGGATACGAATTAGATAACCATAAACTCACCTCCCTGATGCACTACTCCAGCCGGATAACGCCGGGAGTCAAAAGTTGGAGTTCATTCAATGCCTGTCCAGTCAATTTAACTGAAAATTGGTGTGTCGATTACTATTCCCATTATACCGATTACAAGGCCGCAATCAGCGATTAGCTTTCTGTTGCATTATAACTATTTATACATTTACATGCATTTTTATGAAAACTCATCTAAAATCAATTAACCTCTCAACATGAACCTATTACTAAAAAACACATTACTGGCTACAGCCGGTATTATCGCTCTTGCGATCAGCACTACCGGGTGTAGTGAAGCAGGAAAAAGCAAGAAATCAGAGCCGGCAATCAATGCTGCAAACATGGACACTACCGTAAAAGCCGGTGACGATTTTTACAGGTTTGCCAATGGCACCTGGCTGAAAAACAATCCTGTCCCTGCTCAATACAGCAGTTACGGAGCTTTCGAAGTACTTGAGGAAGAAAACTATATTCAACTGAAGACCATTATGGCCGAAGCCTCAGCAGATAAGAATGCAGCTGCAGGTTCGATCAACCAGAAAATACGCGACTATTACAATACAGGAATGGATACTGTAAAGATAGAGAAAGACGGCATCAGCCCGCTGAAAGCCGAACTTGATCAGATTGCAGCAATGGTAACCCCGGCTGATGTTCAGAAAATGATTATTAAAGAACATGCTACGGGTAATAACCCATTATTCTACCTCTACAGCAGCCCTGATGAGAAAAACTCGAACCAGGTGATTGCCAATACCTACCAGGGTGGCCTGGGTCTCCCCGACCGCGATTATTACATGGGTGACGATTCACGTTCGAAAGAATTACGTGCTGCTTACCTGAAACACATGGCAAAAATGTTCGTTCTTGCAGGTTCCACTCCCGAACAGGCAGCTAAAGACGCTGACGTTGTTATGAAAATTGAAACCGACCTTGCAAAAATATCATCGACGCGCCTCCAGCTTCGCGATCCGAATGCAAACTACAATAAAACCGATCTGGCAGGATTACAGAAAATGGCCCCGGGCCTCGACTGGAAAGCATACTTCGATGGCATTAAACTTCAGGCAACGAACGAAATTAACATTGGCCAACCGAAATTCATGACGGGTATGGCTAAAATGCTAAACACGGTTCCTGTTAACGACTGGAAAGTTTATTTCCGCTGGAACCTCATCAATTCCGCGGCATCATCCCTTTCGTCGGCATTCGATAAAGAACACTTTGCTTTTTATGGCACCACTTTATCAGGGACTAAAGAACAGCGTCCCCGCTGGAAACGTATGCTTGACCAAACCAGCAATTCATTAGGCGAAGCCGTTGGCCAGCTTTATGTTCAGAAATTCTTCCCTCCCGAAGCCAAAAAACGCATGACCGAACTTGTGAACAACCTCAAATTATCATTAGGCGAGCGCATCAACGGGCTGAAATGGATGAGCGATTCAACTAAAAAAGAAGCTATTGCAAAACTGGATAAGATCAACGTGAAGATTGGTTATCCTGATAAATGGATCGATTACAGCAGCCTCATCATAGGAACCGATTCGTATTATGCTAACAAGAAGAGCGCTGAGCAGTTTGCAGTAAACCGCGACATTGCCAAAATTGGTAAACCGGTCGACCGCGCTGAATGGGGCATGACACCTCAAACCATTAACGCTTACTACAGCCCGAATATGAACGAAATCGTATTCCCGGCAGCTATATTGCAACCGCCTTTCTTCTTTATGAATGCGGATGATGCTGTAAACTACGGCGCAATCGGCATGGTTATTTCACACGAAATGACACACGGTTTCGACGACCAGGGCCGGCAGTACGATAAAGAAGGCAACCTCCATGACTGGTGGCTTTCCGATGATTCAAAAAACTTTGAAAGTAAAACTAAAGTACTTGTCGATCAATATGATAACTATAAGATCCTCGATTCACTGCATGTTGATGGCAAGCTTACCCTAGGTGAAAACATAGCTGATCTTGGTGGTATGAATGTTGCCTACAACGGATTACAGAAAGCACTTGAAGGAAAAGATAAGACCGAAAAAATTGATGGGTTTACCGCTGACCAGCGTTTCTTCCTTTCGTATGCACAGGTATGGAGAAGCAATATCCGCAATGAGGCAGCCATGCGTCAGCTAAAGGAGGATGTGCATTCCCCGGGCGAAGCAAGGGTAAATGCTGTTGTATACAACCTGCAGGCATTTTACACAGCCTTCAATATTAAACCCAACGATAAAAGGTATATTGCACCCGAGAACCGTGCTGATATCTGGTAAAATGAAAATGAACCGGGTTATCATATAGCTAAAAAGATCAAAGGTCAAAGGTTTAAAGTCAATTATCAAATTGAAGATTTCGAAAATAAAATTAACGGGAATAGTCTTATTTTTGAAAAAACGGATAATTGACCACCTTTGACCTTTGCCTTTTAACATTAACCTATTGATCTTTTAAAAGTTTCGATTGCCAATGAAAAGCAAATACAAGATACTGATCCATGTCCTCTTCTGGATTTATATGCTAAACCAGGCATTATTTCCGGTATATATCAATAAGATTGACACAAAACTACTCCAGGATTTTTTATACCTCAAGGATATCTTCATTACAACCTTACTGAACATTTTCGTTTTCTACGGAATCTATTTCCTTGTTCCCTATTTCCTGAAATTCAGCAGGAAATGGTATATATTCCCGCTGGTGGTTCTTCTGGCAATCGTATTATCGGCAATAAGGCTCCCTATTGAAATTGCCTATTGGAAATACCTTGTAAAAATGCCAGCCAGTGAATTGCAGTTTCAGAACGAATGGTTCTGGGCTACTCTAAAGTACACGGTTATCATCAGCATTTATGCTATGCTGATACGTTTCAGCATCGACTGGTTCGATTCGCAGAAATACAAGGATGAACTGATAAAGGAACGCCAGGCCAGTGAGATTGCACTCCTTCGTTCACAGATCAACCCGCATTTCCTTTTCAATACGCTGAATAACATTTATTCACTGGTTTACAGCAAATCAGCCGAGGCACCTGAGGCCGTAATGAAGTTGTCGAGTATCATGCGCTATATGCTGTATGATTCGAATACAGATTTCGTACCGGTAAACAAAGAAATTGAATACCTCAACAGTTTTATTGAACTTCAGCAGTTGCGGATTCCGCAAAAGGGATTTGTCGAGATTAAAGTATTCGGAAATATGGAAAGCCGGACTATTGCACCTATGCTCCTTATTCCGTTTGTTGAAAATGCTTTCAAACATGGCGATAAAAACCACGAACCCGGTATTATTATCCATTTAAATATAGAACCTGCCAGACTGTTGTTTACGGTCGAAAACTTTACCCGTGCAGGAAATCAGCCACTGGGAGAAGAATCGGGCGGATTCGGACTTGATAATATCAAGCGGAGACTGGGCCTGCTCTATCCCGGCAAACATGAACTGAATATCGAAAGCAGTCCGGAAAAATATAAAATTGAGCTTTCGATCTATACCTAATTATGGGAAATTTATTTTCTTAATCATTTTCCAAACGATTCCGGATTGGATTAGTAGTGAATTCAGATTACCTTATTTATTCTGTCAATATCCTGGATCGATTTTACCTGAAAATAACCTACCTTTATGTCATAATTGACACAAAGTCAGAAACAGACCGTTACTATGAAAATCAATTGTATAGCAACTGATGATGAGCCCCTGGCACTTGACATAATCAAAGCCTATTGTTCGAAGGTTCCATTCCTGAATCTGACAGGAACATTCACCAATGCGATTGATACCCTTGCCTACCTGCGCAACAATACTGTCGACCTTATGTTCCTCGACATACAGATGGAGGAACTTACCGGCATACAATTGCTTAATTCATTAAAGAACAAACCTTTAGTAATATTTACAACCGCTTACGACCAATATGCAATACAGGGATTCGACCTCGAAGTACTGGATTACATGTTAAAGCCTATTTCGTTCGAACGTTTTGTAAAAGGCGCCAGCAAAGCCCTTGAGCAGCTTCAGAAACATGCCGATTACAGTCAGCCGGAGAAACAGGCGCCGATAGCGCAGGCAACTTCTTCATTTTTCTTTGTTAAAACGGAAACCCGCATCGAAAAGGTAAATGCAGCCGAAGTTCTTTATGTTGAAGGTATGGGCGACTACTGGCGGATTGTAACTAAATCGCGTCGTATCATGACGCTGATGAACGCAAAAGGAATTGAGGAAATACTCCATGAACCGGCATTCTGCCGGGTTCACAAATCCTTTTTTGTGGCCATTGATAAAATCGAATTTGTTGAACGCAAACAGATAAAAATTGGTGAAATCCTCATCCCTATCAGCGATACTTACCAGAAAAACTTCTTCGACCTGATCGAAAAGCTTAAAATGCTTTAACGCTCTGACGATATTGTTATATGTACCGCAAATAATCATCTTTCCGGATAACAGGATTTTTTTTATTCGTTATTTATAAACTGCAAAACCTGCAGCGAAAAATCACTTTCAATACTAGTTTAAAAAGAATGCCGGGGGAATAAACCACTGGCTCAATTCCCTTTTGCAACCAACTCCCTTACTGGTTAACGACATTTTGAAATCTACCATGTTAATTATCCGTTGAACATAATTGAATATGAATGGTTAATCATATTTAATTATCGCCATATCTTTAGTAAGGCTTCCACAGTGTCAAAATCAAGTTAAACGTAATATAAAACTCTTCCAAAATACCTTTCAAAGTTCTGATAATCAGTACCTGCTATAGTTCGAATTACTAAATACCGATAGTGTATGAAAAATTATCTCCCCAAATTCGTTTATATGCTCTGGTTGGTGCTTTTCCCGGGGCTTGCATTTTCCTCTTTAAATGCAGGATATACCAAAGCATCGCTGAATTCATCAACATGGAATCCGTCAGGGGATACCATCAGCCCGAAAATCCAGACGGGTCTCAAAAAGATCGGTTCATCTGTTCCTAAAAAACCGGAAATTATTTTGAACCTTAATGCAAACGAGGGTTCTGTATCCTCGCCGGGGGTATCGGGCGATCTGAGGATAATTCCGAACCTGGGGATAAAACTAAAAATGGGAAACCTGGGTATAGGTTTGGATGCAGGCATGTTCAGCAGCAGTCCCGATTTTAATTTTGATACCTATTACAGGCAGATTGACAGTTTAGGTTTTATTTACGACCATGCAAACGATAAATGGAGAAGCCGTTACCTGACGCTGGGACCGCAATACACACTCCATTTTTCGCCTAAGCCGAAAAGTTCAGGTGCCCGAAGTTATTCTCCTTCATCAGGTACCGGCAGTTCCGGTAGCCCTGGGATGGATCTGACCTTTTCGTTAAATTTCGGGGTAACAAAGAATAAAGCGCCCGAGATTTCGATATACGACAGCGCGGCCCCTCATACGATTATTGCATCGAACAAAGCGCCTGATGGTTACAAGGAAAATGCTTTTTCGATAAAGCCCGGCATCGCCTTCACCTATTGGTTTAACGAACGCATAGGGGCAAATGTGAGTGCTCAGTACATGATAGTTACCGGGCAGGAGAAATTTACAACAGGGTACCGCGATTTAAGCCATATTAACTGGGATCTCCAGCAACGTGAAATCCGCTACCAGGTGATGAAGGCTCCTGTAACGGCATCCACAACTACCAGTGGACCGGGTAACATGTTCAGTATTGGAGCAGGTGTGAATGTAAAATTCGGGCTGAAAGAAAAACCACGCGGAGATGCTCCAACTTCGCCGGCAGCATCTACGCAACCGGACCCTGCAAAACCAGTTTCATCAGCGTTGAATTCAGGCATTAAGCCTGCGGATCAAAAAACTGTAACAGAACCGGTTGTAAAATCAAACAAGCAGGACCCTGAGAAAGAAAAAGAGAAAGAATATATAAGACCGTCAATCCTCTCCCCTGCCAGTGGCTCAACAGTTACCGCGGCAGAACTGGAGAAAGGCGTTATGTTGCAGTGGACAGCAGTAGCACCTCCACCGCCCGGACTGGTTATCTACCACGTAAAACTCTTCGAAGTAGCCGATGGCCAGCAGGCAGATCAGGCAACAAGGTCGAATAAAGCGGTTTTTGAAAAAAATATCACCAACCTCACTCAGACATCATTTTCGAAATCGAAGTCTGTAAATGCTCAAGGTAAACAACCGCAATATACATGGACAGTTCAGGCAACCGACCCGGGAGGAAAACCTTACGGATCGAACAATGGCATCAGCGAAACATCGTCCTTCATGATAGGTGATAACGACATTGATATAGCAATTGACAGTTTAAATGTTGAGTGCTGCAAAGATGGGAAACAACTTATCCGATTCACAATAAAGAATAATCTTCCGAATACAAACACCATATTAAAAAAGATAATTATCACTGCCGTGAACGGTAACTTCGGGATGCCTTATCCAATGGATATTTCAACCCTGGTTTCGCCTGCTCTCCCATATAGTTTCCTGCCTTCATCCACCTCCCTGTCGCAGGGAAGGATGAACTTTACTGCTTCCGTTGATTGCAACCTGAGCATGAATAACCTGGTGCTGAAAGCAGAAGCTGAACGAAACACCAATATGGGCCTGGTTACCGATAATGATCTTGAAACGGACACTTTGAACTGTGTCTGCCACGAGTGCGACAAAATTAAAATCACGATTCCTGAAAAAGCTGAAACCTCATATGCTCCAGGTTCCATAACACTCAATACCCCCATAAATGTTTCGCCGAAGAAAGCAAAAAAGATAACTGCCGATATTGTTTACTATAGTTATATTCCTGAGAGTGATGATTGCGCTCCTTGTAACAAGGACAGTAAAACCTATGGCAATTTTATTTCTGCAAGTTTTAATGCATCAGGATTCCCTGCTAACGCTGCCGTTCCTTTCGGGCACGAAGCCACCTGGACCAGCAACAGCAATTCAGGAGCCTTATTGAACGGGCAATTCAGTTTTAATATAAGTACTCCACAACTGGTAAAATGCTGTTCTGCAAAATTCCATTTTTGTATCCGGTACACCTTCCAGTTCGAAGACTGTACGGTGTGCGAGAAAGTAGTTTGCTATACGATAAATAAAGAAGGCTGTAACAAATAAATAGTGGTAAAGATGAAAACAACATATAACTTCCCTGTATTATTTGCCCTGGTAGCCTTATTCAGCAGTATTATACTGCTGCCTGGCGGAAATTTGTCAGCCCAGAGCTGCAACCAGGTCGAAATTCTGTTCAAAGATCTTGAATGTGCCGGAAAAGATACCCATCCTGACGCCGGCGGTAATGGCAAAGGCTGCAAATCATCATCAGCATGCGAGAAACAATCGTACCCGTATTCGGCAGTTGGAACCTGGGCAACCTATAACTGGAGTGTAACCGGGCCGGCTGCTGTTACTATCAATCCGAACAATACCGTTCAGAATATTAAGATCATATGGCCCATGATGGGCGTATTTACGCTTACCCTGACTGTAACTGATGGATCGGGAAATACATTTACCACCTGCCTGACAGTCACAGTAAAAGATAAACCAGTTGCCAATTTCACCTTTTCACCTAACAATGTTTGTGCCGGTTCAACTATTTCATTTACCGATGCTTCTACATTCAGCGGAGGAATGGTTTATTCATGGAATTTCGGTGATATCCCATCAGGATCCTATAATTACAGTTCGTCGCAAAATCCTGTTCATACTTTTAATTCAAATGGCAATTTTACAGTTACTCTTGTTGTATCGAGTTTCACTACTGTAAGTGTACCGGGCGGATCGAACGGGCAGGAAAGCATTTCAATAAAAACATGCTGCTCGGATACTATAACCAGGGTTGTGAATATAGTTCCCGGGATTATCAGCATTGAATGTATCAGTACAGTCTGCTCCGGCGATACAGTAACCTACACGGCGGTTGGTTGTGCAAATCCAACCTGGCTAACTCCAACCGGAGGAACTATTCTAAGTCAGACTGGAAACCAGGTAACCATTGTTTGGGGCAACGGCACTTTACAGGGCGTAATTAAAGCACAGTGCCCGGGTGGCTGTATTGCCTCTGTTCCTGTCCCTATAATACCAATTAACCCTCTGCCATCAGGGAATATGAACCCCTGCAATACAAGCACCACATCATACACCATGCCGGTGTTACCGGGAACAACTTACACCTGGCACCTCGACGACCTCACTCCTATCAATTACGATTACCTGCTAACCACGTTCCCTGATAACAATACCGTTTGGATAAACTGGAATATGCTTCCTCCCGGAACTTACAAGCTGACTATAATCCTCGATAATAAACACCTTTGCTGTGGCAGTACTGGTATAGCCACCATAATCTCAAAGGGGACATTTACAGCCTGGAGCGATCAGACTGTATGTAAGGGCAGTGCAGCCAGCCTATCAGCTAGTCCAATGGCTGGAACTTTTACATGGAGTGTGAGCCCGATTGCGGGAGTAGTTCCACCGACAGGAACCGGAAGTTCATTCAACCCAGTGTTTAATGTAGCCGGGAACTATGTGGTTACTGTAAATGAAACAGCAAGCACGTATTGCAATACGACCCAACAGGTTAAAATAAAAGTAATTAATATACCTGTACCCGGCACAATCAGTGGTCCGCTTACTGTTTGTCCGGGCTCGCAAAACACCTACACAATGAGCAGTGCAGCTCCTGCAGGAATGTACTACAACTGGCAGGTGACGGGCGGTGCCGGAACATTTCAGCCGGGAAACCTGGTTACAACTACAGGAAACTCAGCTACAATCCTGTGGACAAGCATACCTGGCACGATTTCAGTTACCTTGCAATACAACACATATCCACCGTGCCCGTCGCCAGCGGTAATCCTGAATATCGCACAAGCAGTTATAGGAACTTTGTCGGGCCAAATAAATGTGTGTGTCGACGACAGCCTTGTTTATACCCTTAGTGGTGGTAACCTTCCGCCGGGCGAACCCGTAACCTGGGCTATTTCACCAGCCAGCATGGGAACCGTTATTTCCGGACAAGGGACAAGTACACCCAAGATACTTTGGCACGGCCAGGTGGTGGGAAGCGGGCCGTGGAGTGCAACCATCACAGCAACTTCCAATTGCGGTTCAACATCTCTTACTGTCAACATTTCGAAAAAACCTGTTTTTACCCTTGCTCAAACCAGCAATATCTGCTTACCCGGAGGCGCTGTTCTTACAGCAAGCGGGGCAGGTCCGTACGCTTATACATGGAGCAATATGGCATCAGGTGCAACCACAAGTGTAACCTCGCCAGGTTTTTACACCTGCACCGCTACAAACGGAACCTGCTCCTTCAGCCGCACTATTGAAGTAAAGGATCCGTTCCTCATCAGGCCAACCACATGCGGCGTTGGCTTCTGCAACGGTGCCAATACGAATGAAATACTTGGTGTTCAGGTTGTAAAACCAGGTTCGGGTACGTTTACTTATGAATGGTATAGCGGAATTTATCCCGGAGGATCATTACTTACTACTATTACCAGTGGTTCTCTTTCAAATTCATACACCGCGCTGGCTCCAGGCAGTTATTACGCTATTGTTAAATATGGCACCTGCCAGAAGAACGTATCTTTTAATGTTGCGAAAGTTTGCTGCCCCGACATTAACTTACCTGTAATTACGAATGTAGCCCAGTTGACATGCAACACTTACACGTTTACCGGCACAGCTGCCAATCCGGGCAGTGCACCAATAACCTGGAGTTTCGGTGACGGCGTAACCCAACCGGGCACTTCGGGAGTTCCGGTAACTCATACCTATGTGCATGCCGGAAATTATTGCGTCACATTTTGTGTTGCTCCTCCCACACCTAACCCAACCTCCTGTACAGGTAACTGTGCAACTGCAAATGCTGTAGTTCCCATCGAAGCAAACTTTATGTATACAATAGGCTGTAATGGGTGTGTTTCAATTACTGATCTCTCCGTAGTGCTGGCAAGTCCTTCGCAGATAAGTTACTTCTGGGATTTTGGTGATGGATTTACCTCAACATCCGTAGTTCCTCCATCACATTGTTATACTTTGGGTGGAAACTATACCCTACAACTCACAATAACTTTCAACAATGGTATAATTGCGCCATGCACCAGTGTAAAAGCTATTCCTGTTACTTATACCCCACTGAGTATTGCAATGGTTTCGCCGGTTTGTACCGGGCAGATGACTGTTATGAGCTCAAATCCGGGTGGTTTTGTTACCTATGCCTGGAATTTCGGCGACAGCCTTTCTGCTTATACACCCTCTACAAGCCATGCCTATTCAACAGCAGGTCCGAAACTTATAACACTTACAGTCACGGATCTTTTGGGTAATACCTGCATTGCCAGCAACAATGTAAATGTATTGCCGGGAATCAGCAATTGTACTCTGCTGCCTGCATATATCTGCCCCGGGAGCGCAGCTACCCTGACCGCTGCAACAGGAGCCGGATATACCTACGTATGGCAGCAATACGTAGCTGGAAATTATGTAACGCCCTCTCCTAACAGTTTTACCAATACCCTTTCGGTAATAACCCCTGGATTTTACAGGGTGATAACCACTAATGCAAATGGGTGCCCGTGTATAAGCAACCTGGTGGAAGTAAAAACTGCAACCAAACCCAAAGCCCTGATTGCTGCCGCACCTTCAACCATGCTTTGCGGTCCTGGAACCATTATGCTTACAAGCGTGAACCAAATCCCCGGTTTCACTTCAGAATGGTATGCGAATGGGAACTATGGAACCTTATTGGGAACCGGAAGTATGTACTATGACCCAAGTATTACGGCAACCACAAATTACAGCCTGGTACTCACAAATCAATACGGATGCAAGGACACCTGTACAATGACCATTTATGTCAACCCGCTTCCTGCTCAACCGGTAATAATATCAAATCCCGGAGGATCACTTTGTGAAGGATCGCCTATTCAGCTTACGGTCACCAATTACACCGGTAATATTACATGGAATACGGGGGGTTCGGCATTGTCAATCTCTGTCAGCGCGGCTGGCATTTACACAGCAACCTATACCGATCCTGTTACCGGATGTACCAGTAAAAAGAATATTATTGTTAACCGCCGGCCACCTGTTGAATTGTTCCCGCATTTCTGCGATACCATTCCATGCGAATGCACAAGGCCGTTTACTATTTATGCTCCATTACCCCTCCTGGGTCCTGGTGCGGGAGCTTACACAATACAATGGTATAACCCGGGACTGGTCGGTACAGGGCCAACCCTAACCAATGTTACTTCAGGGACCTATTTTATTGTGGTTACCGACCCGGCAACAGGATGTTCAAGCACCAGCAATTCTTATACTGTAGTTGTACCAAACTGTGATACCTGCAGTTGCGAAGGCAGCTCATGGGAGTTTATAAACCTGAATCCTGGGGATCAACCACCTCCTGTAAATGCCAATATCCCAGTAAATCCGGCTCAGATTAAGCTCGAATGCAAAGGCAATTACACTCTTGAGTGTAATAAGCCTTACACCGTAAATGCAGGTTTCAAATGCGGTGGAAAAAGTTGCCCTTCGAAAGTAACCTGGAAACTCACACTTCCCGATAATACGATACAAAGCGGAAACATGCCCCTTACCTTCACTCCTACCCAATCGGGAACCTATTCATTATGGATGTATGGATGGTGCGGTAATACCAAATGCGACAGCTGTTTGGTAACGTTTAAAGTTGATTGTCATCCCACCGGTTGTGATTGTAAAGGGAGCAAATGGAATTTCCTTACATTGACAAAAGGTATTAACATACCGGCAGAGGCTAAGGCAAATGTTCAGAATAATAACATTAAAGATGTAATTAAACTGGCTTGTAAAAATGAATACGCACTTAAATGCAACCAGCCTTATACATTTAATGCTGGCTTTACCTGTGCCGATCCCAATTGCCCGCCGAAAGTAACATACCTGCTAACTTTGCCTGATAATACTACACAGGGAGGCAATGCACCATTCACATTTACCCCTGCCCAGTCAGGAACCTACACATTATGGATATATGGCTGGTGCGGTACTTCGAAATGCGATAGTTGTATGGTAACTTTTAAAGTAGATTGTCCTCAGACTGGTTGCGACTGTAAAAACAGCCATTGGGGTGAGATTTCATTGACCATTGGCCAGAATACTAAAATTATCAAATGCAATACACCTCTTAAACTTAAATGTAAGGAGCCTTTTACAATTAACGGAAGCTATTTCTGCGCTGGGCCTAATTGCCCGGGAACAATCAAATACACGCTCACTCCTTCGGTAGGACCTGTAATTACAGGGAATTTACCTCTCACGTATACACCTTCCCTAGCAGGTACTTATGTGCTGGAACTCACAGGTATGTGCGGCAATGTGATTTGCGACAAGTGCATATTTGATATAATGGTGGATTGTCCGCCTGAAGATTGCTGCCCACATGAAAAGGAAATTATCATCAACGGCCTGGGATCAACATTAACACAGCAATCGCTTGCCGGGAATGCATATAGCCTTTATACTGCCAACATTTCCATTATTGGCGGCCCTTCGCCTTACCAGCAGGTTAAAGCAACTGTGATCGACTACCAGCTGCTGGTGAATTACGAAGAATGCATAGCATGCAAAAACAAACCATTTACATGGAGCAGCCTGGGAGCAGGAAACCTTGCAGGAATAATCCCTGCAACAACAGGAGCAAGTCCGACTGTCGGGTTCAACATACCGGCAAATCCTACCGAAAATCCCCGTGAAGTTGTTTGGGAGAATGGTGCGCCTATTAACCTGTCTACTCCTCAAGCAATAACAATAAATCTTTACCTGCCGGCGGCAAGTTCTTTGCCCTGCTGCGATCTGCAGGCGAAGGTCTGCATCAAATTCTCCTTCACGGATACCAATTGCAAACTTTGTGAGAAGATTGTTTGCGGCACGATAAAAATTGTAAAGTCGCAGGAGGTTGATCCGAAAGGAGGTGCTAAGGATGATCTGTTTAAATAGTAGCTCCTTATATATATAGGCTTACCTGATTTATCTTTTATATCGTTTGTTTTAAGTAAACAGCCCCGGGAAAAGTCCCGGGGCTGTTTTTATAAGTCCGAGCTACCTGAAAGTGATTTTGCAACCAGGAACCCGGTCGAAAAGGCGGCCTGCAGGTTATATCCACCGGTATCGCCATCAATATCAAGCACTTCACCGGCAAAATACAAACCCGGAACCAGCCTTGATTCCATGGTTCCGTGATTTACTTCACCGAGACTCACTCCACCAGCAGTAACCATTGCCATATTAAACCCACCGACTTTTTCGACAACAAAAGGAAATCTACAGAAAGCATCAACCAGTTGGGTCCGCTGCGATTTTGTGATTTCGGCCAACCTGGTTTCCGGTAGTATAAGTTGTGACTCAAGAATATGCATCACCAGGCTGCGGGGAAGTTCAAATTTTTTAAGATAGGTTTGCAAAGCCACCTTACCCTCTTTTTCAACAAGACGTATAAGTTCTTCCCGGAATTCTTCAGGGTTTAGACCAATAAAATTTACTTTAAGAGTATCGTTGCCAAGTATATGCCTCGAAAAATCAAGTATTCCCGGTCCGCTAAGCCCTTTGTGTGTAAAGCCGATATCACCCTTGTGTTCTCCAATTTTCGTATTAGAACGGTACAAATACAGAACCTTGTCCTGGACCGAAACTCCCGACAAAGCACCCATTAAATAATCGCGAATAAAAACAGGGCTCAATGAAGGCTTTGGCGGCACTATCGAATGCCCCAGCTGTTTTGCTAGGAGATAGCCATCGCCGGTGGAACCGGTTGCCGCATACGACATGCCTCCTGTTGTGATCACAACAGTTTTGGAAGTAAAAATACTGCTTGTGGTCTCGACTTTAAACCCATCAGCTGTTTTTTCGACTTTTTGAACAGCCTGGTTATATTTTATTTCGATATTGTTCCTGTTACAGGAGGCAAGCAAAACCTTAAGAACATCTTCGGCTTTCTGTGAAGCCGGGAATACTTTCCCGTTTTTATCGGTTATGGTATCAAGTCCGTTAGTGTTAAAGAAATCAATCAGATCGCGATTAGTAAAAGCATGTAATGCGTTTTTGAGAAATCGGTGGTTTTCGCCATAGTGATCAAAAAAATCGCTCAGCCTGCAATCGTGGGTTAGATTACATCGGCCTGTACCTGAAATCAACAGCTTTTTACCCGGTGTTGCATTTTTTTCCAACACCATTACATTCCGGTTGCTGCAGTGCAAAGCCGCAAAGAGTCCGGCAGGGCCGGCACCAATTATGAGGACGTCAGTTGATTTCAAAACTTGATTCAAAAGGGAAGTATCTGATTAAGGCAAAAGTAGGAAGAAACAAGTTTAATCAAATCGCAGGAGGAAATTAATCGCACAGGAAGGGTTATTTCAGTCGTTTATAAAGTGGCAACGACACTTCGGCTGCTATGGTTGCGGAAGCCAGATCGCCTTCGTGGCTGAATACCCATACAAACAATGCTTTAATAGGATGATTCCTGCGCATTTTTGCAATTGCTTCCAGTGCAAGGCGCTTTGCAATTCCTTTACGACGGTACTCATCCAATACCAGGGCAGAACAAAGGTATAGTGCATCATAGGTAATATTAAAAGGCGTAAGGTCGTACAGTTCCCTTTCGGTTATTTCCTTATCAAGAAACTGCTGCATCAAGGCAAAAGTTGTCGGAAGTAACACTACCCAAGCAACCGGTCCGTTGCCATCGTCATATTCTGAAACCGAATCAGGATGTATCTTCTGAAGCCGTTCAATAACCTCCTGGTCCACATCAAGCTGGTCAGGATCGCTTTTAGCAGCAAACGAATCATCTGCCAGCTTAATCATTCGTTCATAGTTACTCAATGGCATAGGAGTATTATTAATATTCCTGTTTGAAATATCTGCACACATTAACTACCGGAACAGATCGGCTATTTGACTTTATCGGTATTCCTAACAGCCGGAATAACCAGGCTTAATATTATTGCTAACAAAAATGATGTTTTCCAGTCGACCACAGCACCCTGCTTTTCAATCAACAGGTTCCAGATCAGAGTAACTGCAACTGTTGTCATAAACGCCAGGACAAAGACCAGTATAACATAAAACAACAAACCTTTTGTTTTCATAAGGCTAATATTTAGTTTACTAATGAAAATGGCATCACTATGTAATCAGGTTTAAGCTACTAAGGATTACTTTCCCCGGAAAATAATACTTTTTAAAAAGTAAATATAAAGAAAGTTTTCGACTCGAACATAAAAGGATAACCGGTTAAAAAAAAATGTCATCAATCGAATGAATGATGACATCAAGAGCGGAAAACGGGGATTGGACCCGCGACCTCCAGTTTGGGAAACTGGCGCTCTACCACTGAGCTACTTCCGCTTAACTGCTGCAAAAATAGTAAATGATTGCTTCGAATCAAACATCTTTTAAAAAATCTATTGCCCGCTGTAAACCCTGTATCCCCAGCCCGGCATGCTGAAACAGGGATTCATTCCCAAAGTCACAGGCATAAGACCGTTAAGGACATCAACGTACCTGCCTTCGTAGCCTATGCCTTCGATATGAAAATCCGCAAGCTGGTCAGTAAGATTAATTAGTATCAGCACTTTATCATCATCCTTTTCCCTTGTAAACGCAAGTATACCGGCATTGCTGCTTGTGGTTAACAGGGTAAGTTTATTTTCCTGTCCCGGGCTCCACAATGCCGGGTTGTTCCTGCGGAGATTTGCCAGTTTCGAATAAAGAACCGCCATCTTGTCCAGTTTCCAATCGATACTATCCTTCTCGAAAAAAGACAGCCTCCGGTAATTACCGGCCTCCATCCCTGAGTATATCAATGGTATTCCCGGCAATGTAAACATCAGTACTGCAATAGCTTCGAGGGCAAAATTGAGCCGTTCGATCTCGGAGCCGTTCCATGAATTCTCGTCGTGATTACTAATAAAGAGTAGGTTATCGCAGCCTTGCGGAAAACTTGTTATTTCGGATGGAATCCGCCAGCGGATTTCGTCAGCTGCATATTTCCCGTTAGCTATATCATTAAAAACATGATGCAGGTTCCAGTTGTAAAGCACATCGAAGGCTTCTTCCGCAAGTTCGCGTTGATCAGCTTCAGCCAGCATGAAAAGCGAAGGATACTTGTTCAATGCTTCCCGCGCCTGGTTCCAGAATGAAGTCGGAACCAGCATAGCCATATCGCAGCGGAATCCATCAATACCGGTATTCTCCATCCAGAAATCCATTTCCTGAATCATGGCAAGTCGCAGGTCCCCGATAGAATAATCGAGGCCGATCACATCTTCCCATTCGGGAAAAGGCGGATGCACCTCCCCTGCTTCGTTACGGCGGTAATATTCAGGATGATCTTTAACCCAGTGATGATCCCATGCTGTATGGTTGGCAACCCAATCGAGTATTACAAACATTCCCAAGGAGTGAATCTCCCTGACCAGGTCGATAAATTCCTGCATGGTCCCGAATTCGGGATTCATCGCATGATAATTGCTTATCGAATAATAGCTACCCAGCGTTCCTTTACGGTTTTTAAGCCCTACAGGCTGCACAGGCATAAACCATAGAATACCTGCACCCAGATCTTTTAATCGCGGCAGGTGCTCCCTGAACTCTTTTATGGTGCCACTTTCGGAGTATTGTCTCAGGTTTACTTCGTAAACAGTAAGACTTTGCGCCCAAGCGGGGAAATTATATTTTTGACTCACGTGTTTTCTTAGGGATTAGGATTTTGGGGTTAGGGATTTGGGGGCA
>CAISRK010000071.1 GCA_903887815.1 uncultured Bacteroidales bacterium
CGGGTTTCAGATCACGTATGATTTCCAAAGCCTCATCAAGCGAGAAATGCGACACATGCCTCGAATTGCGCAGGGCATTAATTACAATAATTTTCGATCCGCGTACCTTTTCTAGTTCTGAAGGTGAAATATAATTAGCATCAGTTATATAAGTAAAATCTCCAATACGGTAACCAAATACTTTCATATCCTGATGCATAACCTGCACTGGTATAAAACTGAAAGCCAGGATATCGAATGGGGTTTCTGTTATCGGGTGAAGGTTGAGCTGTGGGGCGCCATAGTAACGTCCGGGGGTAAAAATATATGGGAACTGTTCTTTTATTGCATCTAGTGTAACCTCGGTTCCGTAAATATCGATTGATTTATGCAGAATATAATTGAATGCCCTGATATCGTCAAGACCTGCAATATGATCTCGGTGCGCATGCGTAAACAGCAGTGCATCAATATCTTCAACCTTATGTTTCAGCATTTGAATCCTGAAATCAGGGCCACAATCGATCACTATATTTGAAGTCCCCCTGCTAAGCATAATTGAAGTCCGGTAACGCTTATCGCGTGCATCGTCGCTGGTGCAAACTTCACAATTACAGGCTACCACCGGAACCCCGGTGGATGTTCCTGTTCCCAGGAAAGTGATCTTCGTAGTGATTTTTTCGTCCTGCACCCGTGATTTTCAGTTAGTACTTGTTAGGAAACAGTTAAAGTTATTCATTCTGGTATGGATATTCTGACTACTATCAATAGATGAGCTCTTCAACCATATTCTTGTCTTTTTCAAGCTGATTTTTCAATTCGTCAAGGCCGCTGAATTCAAGTTCCCGGCGGATGTATTTGGCAAAATACACCTTCGAATCTTTTCCTGCCAGCGAATCATCGGCACAAAACGGAAATACCTCTATGTTTAAGTCGTCCTTACAGCGGTCTTCCCCATAGCGGCTGTTTTTGATATTCAGTATTCCTTTAAACGATTTGTTTGCTGCTTCTATCCTTACAGCATAAACGCCGTCAGGTGGCACCAGTTTGCATTCTTCTTCAATATCCAGTGTAAAAGTATGGATACTTTTTTCTTTCAGTTTATTGCTTCCACCATTGAGCCTGCCCATTATCATATAATGATGATCGAGATAAGCGTTAGCCCTCTGTATGCGACCTTCCTGCAAAGCTTTTCGTATAAGTGTTGAACTGACGGTTTCATTATGCAGATCCTGTTCGGGTATCTCTTCCACTTCGAAATTATAGTATGAACCAAGTTCGCGGAGGAAATCGAAATTACCTTCCCGGTTATGACCGAACTGGTGGTTGAAACCGATTACAATTTTGCTTGCATGCAGTTTGGCAACAAGTATATTGCGAATAAAGTCGATTGACGAAATCTGCGAAAACTCAGGAGTGAAGGAAACAATGATCAGGTTTTGCAAACCGGCTTTACGGAGTAATTCTATTTTCTCGCGTTGTGAATTGATCAGGAACAAGTCTTTGCCTGCAGTTTCGGGGAATAGAACTTTTCGGGGATGCGGATGAAAAGTTATAAGCACACTTTCGCCCTGCACACTGCGTGCAGCTTTATTAATGCTATTTATTATTGCTTTATGGCCAACATGAACCCCATCGAAACTCCCGGTGGTAACCACCGGGTTAGGGATGGGTGCAAGATGATCGAAATCGTAAAAAATGCGCATACTCATTACACTTGAATGCTAATGCTGAACAGGGAAATAATTTCTTCTGAAAAAGAAATCCCGAAACAGTACCTGGACAGATTTAAACTTTCTTTACAAAATATGCCAGCTTTTCAAGTGATGTAATAATATCGTACTCTTCGAGATACACATTAGAGGGCACATTAATAGGTTTGGGCGTAAAATTGAGAATGCCTTTAATGCCAGCCATCACGAGGAGTTCGGCTACCTGAGCCGCGTCACCAGCAGGTACAGTCAGAACAGCAATGGTAATATTCTCTTTCTTAATAATTTCGGTAAGTCTGTCGAAATGGTAACACCAAACACCGGCATACACCCTGTCGATTTTATCGGGGTTCACATCAAATCCGGCGACAACCGACAATTTAGTCCTTTTACCACTAAAATATCCGATGATTGCACGACCAAGGTTCCCGATCCCGATCACAGCAACTTTCTGACCTTCTTTGGAATCGATTATTTTTCCGATAATTTCGATGAGCTCTTTAACATCATATCCCTGGCGCAAGGTACCGGAGTATCCGATAAGCATAATATCGCGTCTTACCTGAACTGAAGTTATATGCAATAAAGCTGCAAGTTCATGTGAAAAAATGTGATGTTTGCCAGCTGAATTAGCAATCAGTAAGGCACGTCGGTATTGACTTAAACGCTCAACTGTTTTATCCGGAAGTTTTTTTGCTGCCATCTCTTCTTGTTTAATTACGCATTAATAATCTGTAAATTTACTAAAACTTCTTAAACCCTAAACCTCGGGTTCAACAAGAGTAATGATAAATGTGGTTCCTTTATCCGGCTCACTCTGAACATCAATTGAACCGTGATACATATCCACTATTTTTTTTACTATCGATAATCCTAATCCACTGCCGGAAACTTCTCGGGTCTGACTGCTTTTGATGCGCACAAAATCGTCGAAAATCTTCTCCTTATCTTCAAGTTTTAAACCTATTCCTGTATCTGAAACTGTAATCCTGACAACTCCGTCTTTTTTCTCAAGGAAAATATCAACTCGTCCACCTGTTTTATTGTACTTAACGGCATTCGAAATCAGGTTATTCATGATAATCTCTATTTCGCCCGGATCCGATTTCATTTCGATATTCTCGCGGGAGTTGATATACAAATCAACGTCTTTTTGTATAGCATAAGGGCGAATGGTATCCACCGACATCTGGATGACTTTCCTGATATTCACCATCTCAAGTTTCTGAGTAGCTTTCCCGGTTTCGATTTTAGTCAGATCAAGCAAATCGAGGATCAGTTGTCTCATACCTTTGATTCGTTCCATCGACCGGTCGAGCATTTCTTCGTATGCATCAACATTACTCCCGAACTGCCTGTCTTTGATCATTCGCAGATAGCCGTCGATTGCATTCAGCGGGGCTTTAAGTTCGTGCGATAATACCGAAAGGAACTGGAACCTGATCTGTTTTCCAGTATTGTTGAGCGTTTGCGTCATCCGCTTCAGGAAGATTTGCTTTGTGATATTTTCAACCGAAGCCCTGATTTCCTGTGGAGTAAAAGGTTTGGGTATAAAATCAAACGCCCCGTCGCGCGTGGCTTTTACAGCCAATTCGAGCGAAGCATACGAGGTAATCATAACCACCACAATATCATAATGTTTGCTTTTAACATACTCAAGTACTTCGACACCCTGGATATCAGGCAATTTATTGTCAAGCAAAAGTATCTCCGGCAGCTCCCTGTCGATAATTTCGATGCCAGCCATCCCGGTTCCGGCTTCGAGAACCTGGAAATCGATCTGTTCATCCATGAAGGGATAATCCACCTTGAAATTTTGCAGAATGCGTTTGGTTCCTTCGCGGATTCCGGGTTCGTCGTCGATGACCAGTATTTTATAAGTCGCCATGGTTTATAGTTTCAATAGTTTTTTAATCTCGCGCTGGAGCTGATCGAATCGTATACCTTTATCCAGGAACAAATCAGCATTGATCCATTGGGTGCTTTCATCCGC
>CAISRK010000072.1 GCA_903887815.1 uncultured Bacteroidales bacterium
TATCACCGGTAATTTTGATGTTTACCAGCGCGAAACCAAAGACCTGTTGAATACCGTAAATGTTCCGAGCGGAAGTAACTTCTCGAACCAGGTATTAACCAATGTGGGCAGCCTCAAGAACAAAGGTGCTGAATTCTCATTAAATGTTGTACCGATTTCGAAACAGGATATGTACCTGAGCGTGGGATTCAATGTTGGTTACAACAAACAGGAAATTACCAAACTCAATATGACTGATGATCCTAATTATGCTATTTATTATGCTAACGGAGGCTCATTCACCGGCCAGACCCAGATAACAAAAGTTGGGTATCCTGCCTATTCGTACTTCCTTAACCAGCAGGTTTATGATGAAAACGGCAAACCGATTGAAGGTTTATATGCAGATCTTTCAGGTCAGGGTGGAACCGTAAACGGTGACAATGCTGATAAATACATTTACCATAACCCACGTGCTGATTACCTGATGGGATTCTCTGCCCGTTTTACCTACAAAAACTTTGACTTCTCTGGTAGCACACGTGCCAGCATCGGCAATTATGTGTTTAACCAGGTTGCAGCAGGAGCTTCTTACGACCAAATGTACCAGATTGGATACTGGAAGAATTTCCCGACTTCGTTGAGCGAAACAAACTTTGTTAAGCGTCAGTTTACCACTGATTATTACCTGGAGAATGCTTCTTTCTTCAAATTGGACAACTTAAGCGCAGGCTATAAATTCGACAATATTTATAACAAACTTAATGCACGTATAAGCTTTACTGTTTCGAACGTGCTGACTGTTACTAAATATACCGGCCTTGACCCTGAAGTAAACGGAGGAATTGATAACAACAACTATCCAAGACCTCGCACGTTTATGCTTGGCGTAAGTCTTAGCTACTAATCATTTAAAACTAAAAAGACATGAAGAAAATATTTGTAATAGGCTTTTTTCTTTCAGCATTGATGATTTCATCCTGTGTGAAAGATCTGGATGTTACCCCTCTGGATCCTACTAAGATCCTGGCCGGTAACTTAAATGATGATCCTGCTTATATGCATCAGGTCCTGGCTAAAATTTACGGCAGTTTCACTATCGCCGGTCAGGGCGCTAACGGAGGGCCCGACATTGCCGCTTCTGATGAGAACTTTTTTACAACTACCAGGGCACTCTGGAATCTGCAGGAAATAACAACCGACGAGGCCATTTGCGCCTGGGGCGATGTGGGTATTGCTGATTTGAATACACAGACCTGGAGTCCGCAAAATCCTTTCCTTACTGCACTTTACCAGCGGTTGAGCTTAAGTGTGACCTATGCTAATGAGTTTATCAGGAATACAACGGGAAGCACTGACCCAACTATGATCCGCTATAACGCTGAGGCCCGTTTTCTCAGGGCACTTGCCTATACATGGAGCATGGACCTGTTTGCAAATCCTGCTTTCACAACCGAAGCCGACCAGGTTGGTAAATTCTTCCCAAAACAATTAGACCCTGATATGGCTAAAGGAAGAAAACAATTGTTTTATTACATCGTATCCGAATTACACGCTATCGAAGGCACGTTAGGCGAACCAAAATCATTCTACCCACAAGCTGATAAAGGTGCCTGCTGGATGTTACTTGCCAGGGTATACCTGAATGCTCAGGTTTATACCGGAACAGCAAAATGGGATAGTTGTAAAATTTATTGCGATAAAGTAATCAACAGCGGTAAGTATTCTTTGGCTGCCGATTATCGTCAGAATTTCAGCGCCAACAACGATGGAGCTTCCAATCCTGAAATGATTTATTCATTCGCTTATGATGGAGTGAATACACAAGGTTACACCGGAACAACATTCCTTATCGAATCAAGTTGCGATGCAACCTACCTTAGGGCAGAAGATGTTGCCGGTTTAACTTCAAACACCAACTGGAATGGTAACAGGTCGAAAAAACAATTCCTGTATGTACTTTTAGGCGATACTACCAAAGTGTATGGCACAAGCCCTATTCCTACAACTTCAGGTTACACATTCAACTCAACAAGCGATCCCCGTATAAAGGACACCCGTTTATTCTGCAAGGTTAAAAAACAGGTTGATATCCCAAGTGCTTCAGCAAGTGGCGATTATGGTGTTGGAGTGTATAAATTTACTGCTAAAAATTCTGATGGTTCACAGGCTGCAAATTACAGCACCGCTTTTGCAAGTACCGATTTCCCAGTTTTCCGTTATGCTGATGCTTTACTCATGCGTGCTGAAGCAAAATACAGAATGAATGATCCAACAGCATTTAACGATGTAAATACCGTAAGAGCACGTGCATTCAAGAACGATCCTGCCGGTGTTATCACAGCTGCTCAGCTTAACGATAAGTTTTTGTTAGACGAACGTGGCCGCGAATTTTATTACGAGGCTCAGCGTCGTACCGACCTGGTTCGCTTTGGCAAATTCACGAATGGCAATTACAATTGGGCATGGAAAGGTGGTTTGTTAAATGGAGCCAATACAGATCCAAGACTTAATGTATTCCCTATTCCTGCCGACGAAATTTCCGCCAATTCTAACATACAACAAAATACTGGTTATTAATCCTTTAAACTTTTAAACAATGAAGAAAAATTTAATCATATATTTAACTGTCATTGGGTTGATCGGTCTTTTCTCAGGATGTGAAAAGGACGGGACAAAACTTGTCATGTCAACCAGCCCGATTGCCCCTGCAATTGCGACCATGCCCAATTTAACCCTTACCAGGGCTACCGGAGCAAATACACTCAAATTTGTAGGAACCCCTGTTGATCCTGGTTTTGCAGCTTCAGCAACCTACGTCCTTGAGGCATGTGCCAAAGGAAATAATTTTGTTGATGCAACCACTATACTCTCCCAGGTTCAGGATACTTCGATGAAAATCACGGTCAGCGATCTGAACGGACTTTTACTTAAAAAATTCCCTGCCGACCAGGTTTCCTCTTTAGACTTCCGTATCCGCTCCGTACTCGTTATTGATGCCGGCACAGGTGCCAAACCAATGGTTTACTCCTCCGCCAACAAATCAGCCGATGTTACGCTCTATGGTTTACCTCGTCTGGATCTTATTGGTTCGGGTATAACCCAGAAAATCGAATCCGCTTTAGGCGATGGTAAATACTTTGGGTATGTAAAACTCGATCTCGTAAAATCATTTACCCTGAAAAATCCGGATGCCAATATTATTTATGGTGATAATGCCGGAGCTTTAAAAGTGAATGGTTCACCTATAGCAGTTCCCGCCTCGACGGGAAGCGGATGGTATACCCTCTCAGCAAATACAACAGCTCTGACCTATGCTATAGCCCCTTATATGATCGGACTGGTAGGTTCAGCAACTGCCAACGGATGGAATTCACCTGACACGAAAATGGATTATGATACCCAAACCGGTGAATGGTATATTACTACCAACCTGATTGTCGGTGAAATAAAATTCAGGCATAATGATGGCTGGTCCTGGAACCTGGGATGGAATCCTGCTAAAACATCGCTTGTTCACAATGGTGATAATATTGCAATTGCTGTTGCAGGAAGCTATACCATTAGGCTGACAATTACCCAATTTGCAGCACCTGAAACCGGTACTTTCACCATTAAACAAAACTAGTTGGGGTAAAATCTCTGGTTCGCTGTGCCTGTTTGCAGCAACGCTTCAAATAAGTACAGTGAACCATTTAGAATCACCCAGGGAAAATCATTTGAAATTAACCATTAAAAAAAAAATTCATGAAAAGAACCATATATAGTTTAATGGCTCTCCTTATTACAGCGTCAGTGTTCTTTGCCGCATGTACCAAGGAAAACCCGGATGTAAAACTGGATCCGAAACTTTCGACCTCCCAGTTATTGAATATTACCTCTGATGGCGCAACAGTTGTTGGTTTTGTTGTTGCCCAGGGTAGTGGTTTTGTTGAAAGAGGTATTTGCTATAACACAGCAACTGCTCCTACTATAGCTAACCATAAAACTGTTTATACAGGTGAAGCCGCAACTGCTACTTTTGACGTAACTCTTAAAGGGCTGGCTTATGCAACCAAATATTACGCCCGTGCTTATGCTACCGACAATGCCGGCACAACCTTTTATGGCGAAGAATATAACTTCACCACTTTACCTGTAGTTCCGGAACTTGCTACTGCTCCTGTTGTTGCTATTACAGGCAATTCAGCATCAAGTGGTGGTGTTGTTACTGTTCCCGGCGGAGCTGCTGTTACCAAGCAGGGTGTATGCTGGAGTGAAAGCCCCAACCCTACGTATGAAGCCAGTAGTAAAACCGATAATGGAAATGGTACTGGCCCGTTTGTAAGTGCGTTAACAGGTCTGAAGGGAAATACAATTTATTATTTACGCGCTTATGCTATAAACAGCGCAGGTACCGGTTACGGTCCTGAATTAATGTTCGTTACCCTGGTTAACGCTCCTACCGTTACAACAACCGCAGTAACAGCTATTACAAAAGTATCGGCTGTTTCGGGGGGTAATGTTACTAATGATGGTGGCGGAACTGTTACTGCCAGGGGATTAGTATGGGGCCTCAGCGCTAATCCAACGATTACGGATAATAAAATTGCAGGTGGCACCGGTACAGGATCATTTGTAAGCAATATTACCGGTTTGACAAAATTCACGACCTATCACGTACGAGCTTTTGCCACTAACAGCGCAGGCACTTCATACGGAGATGATCTTTCCTTTACTACTCTTGCGGACATTCTTACCTGGAATATCCCTGGAAATTATGTCGCAGCCAGTTATCCTGGTTCAACCTATGCCGATTGGTCACCCGACAAATCACCACAGGTAATCAGTACAATTGCAAAACCGGATAAACTTGAAGGTTATGTTTACATGTCAGGAGCAGCTAACGAATGGAAATTTGCTACCAAACCAAACTGGGACGGACCAAACTATGGTTCAGGTGCAACAGCAGGATCATTGGATGCCAATGGCCCGAACATTGCTTCGCCTGCAGGTTACTATAAAATTAATGTTGATGCAACAGCAATGACTTACACAGCAGTTGCTACTGTCTGGGGTGTTATCGGTGCTGCTACTCCGGGTGGTTGGGATAATTCAACGGCTTTGACCTATCAACCTGCTGCACGCGCCTGGACAGGCGGAGTACATCTTACTGTAAACGAATTCAAATTCAGGGCTAATAATGCCTGGGATATTAATTACGGAAGTACGGCAGGTAATGCTACATTAAATGACGGCGGAAGCAACATTCCTAATGCTCTCGAAGCTGATTATTTCTTCACATTAGACCTTAGCCATCCTAATGCCTATACCTATAGTGCAAACAGGTGGGGTTTAATAGGCGCAGCCACTCCTGGTGGTTGGGATTCTGATCAGAACATGACCTGGGATAATACTCTCAAAGCACTCAAGGTAACGGTTAACCTAACAGCCGGTGAAATGAAATTCAGGGCTAATGATGCCTGGGATATAAATCTTGGTGGCGATATAAACGCTCTTACTCCTGGTGGAGCTAATATTGCTGTTGCTGTAGCCGGAAATTATACAATTACATTGTGGCTGAATGGA
>CAISRK010000073.1 GCA_903887815.1 uncultured Bacteroidales bacterium
AGCACCAGTGTACGGATGTTCAAAAAAGCGATTGCTGTCGGTTCTATAACAAACACTTTTCTCTTTTCCAGCTACTTCATCAAATCCGATTAAAGGATTTTCGTGTGTAGGATTTTCTCCTTCTGAAAATTTACTACTTTTTAATTTTTTATATTCCATTTTATTCAATAATAAATTTAATTTTCGCACTATCGCAAATAAATTTTATTTTGTTGCTGCTAATCTTTTTCTTGAAACTAAAATAAGCATATCTGATATTACACTCGTATCCTTCAAATGTAGCATCTGGAAATAAATTAGCAAACTTGAATCTACTTCTACCAAATATTTGTACTGTTGTCATGATTTTAAGTTTTAAATTCTCTACAAATATACATCATATATTTCATATACACAAGATATATTTAAAAAAGTTATTAACAATCCATCGCACCCCACCTAAAAAAGAAAAAATAATTTAACTGCCCTACGCTCAAAAACCCTACACACCAACATAACAACGTGTATATTCAAGTTTGCTATTTAGTTTCGTGCAATTATCAAAGTTTGTGATTAGCAAACCTGAAACATACACGCAGCCGTTATCCGCTAAATAACTTTACTGCAGCACTCTCATTTAATAACTCGCGCTTTATCCTGGATAAAATATAGTTCCTCTCTTGCCCTGGTAATAGTTTCAGTTTATTAATTAACCGGTCGCCTTTTCGTTTAATACGCTGCCGGTCCCAACAGTCGGAACCGGTATAATCTTTTACATGAAGATTCTCGGGATAAGGATAATTCATGTAAAGCTTTTCAATGGATGTTTTTTGATGGTACCGTACTTTAACTTCAATCTGCCTAAAATTGGATAACATAGTATCGTACAATGCGCAAACAGGATGTATAACCATTGTATTGCATTTCAGATCCCGTACATGCAAAAGCAACATTAAATGATCACCGGCAGTCATTTCATGCGTGTAATTATTTTTACTCCTGCAAGTTTCGTGAAGATAAGGAGGATCAATAAATACAAAAGTTTCTTTACCGGACCCATTAGCTACTAATGACTTTAGGATATCGACAGCGGGAAGGTTCGAAACCGTTGTACCTGGTATAAAATATTTATCGGTAACGGTCTTATCAATATCATTGACATGAACGTTCTCAGGGGCAATATTCCCATTAAGTAATTTCTTTGCAACCACGCCGGAACCGGCAAACATGTCATAAATAACTGTACTGGCCGGCACCTGGTTAATAATTGTTTGAATCAGGCCAGCAAGATTTTTATTGCCGGTGTATTATGTTCCTTTACTCATGTTCTAAAAAGAATACCAGTTTAATTGCATTTAAGTACAAGTAATGTTTTAATCAAAAATTGACAGTTGCCCATCAATCCATCTAACTAATCTTGATTTATGGGGTCCAATTGGAAGTATGTATTTTTTTTGAGTTACAACAGTACCGATCCATTCCCCATGTCCGCCTTCCTTCAGGTATTCTATGAAATTATCACCCGCCTCACCTATTATTTTCATTTTAACATCTTTATCGATCCAACCAGTCGGATTTATTCCGTATTCACCTGTGTGAACTTTAAATACACCAAATCTAGGAGTATCATACTTTCTAAAATCATATAAAATATCCACAACTAACCAATGCTCCTACAAATACTTATTACCGTATAATCCTCACTTATATTCAATTCGAATCCACATGCCAGGAGAATGTAGCTGAAGGCCAGCCAGAAGCGGTCCACATTCGAGGGTTTGACAAATAAATTTAAATTAACCGGCTCCCCGTGGGTTATACCTGCTGTAAACTTGTCGACCTTTTGTAAATACTCCTCTCCTTCTGAATCAAGATTTTCACGGTACTGCTCAGCCTGGGTTAAATCGCGTATCACGTTGTAAGGAAACATATTCAGGGAATTTAAAATCAACCTCCCTGCGCTGATCAGCAGGGAGGTTGATAATAATTATTAAAGAATTGGTTTTGCCGGTTTCGTTTTATCCTGGCTGGCTTCCGGTTCGCTGGCTTCTTTGGGCTTCGATCCCAATAGTTCAAGATACTGAACATTAAGATCAATTGAAGCCTGGGTTTTGTTATCCTTATCCTGGTAAAGGTGTACATCGAGTTCACCTTCTACCAAAACCTTGGTACCAGCTGTAAGAAATTTAGCTACTTCAATACTGGAATCTTTTCGCCTCCAATAGGTACAATTGATCCATTTTGTTTTTTCGATAACTACGCCGTCCTTATCAGCATATTTGCGGTTAATGGCAATGCTGAAATTGATTGAGCGGTTTCCGTTGACGTCCTGCACTTTTGCGTCCTGTCCGAGGTTTCCTGTTACTGTGTAACGATCCATGCTGTAAAAATTTTAATTGTTGTTAATTAGTGAATTATGATGGTTTAAAATGATATAACTCTTACGCCCCAATCCATTTGATTGTTAGTTATAAAATCGGTTTCACGCTTCATTACTCTTAATTTTTGCGTTAATGCCCCGATCTGGTTCATTGTTTCAATTACGTTACTGGTGGTCATTTCATCTGAGAGCTTGTCGATCTTGCATTGAATTTCAAACTTGTCAAGGTCACAGGATACGGGTTGCTGGTTTGATTTCATTGGAGTTCAGATATAGGTTTAACTTGGTATGTGCTAAAAAACATTCTTAGTCCCTGGTCGTTGATCCTGGTGAACCACAGCCGGCGGGTGTTGGCCGGGTATCGCTCAATATCATCCGGATCAGTCGATTTGTAGGCGGCTGATAAATCGGCCATTACAAGGAGGTTGAAAACTCCCGGGTCAGTGGATTGGGTTTCTTTATGCATGATCCAGTTTTTGGGTTTCGGTCCTAAACAGTCCACCCCGGCAAGCTTCGCGGATCATTCCGGCCAGAACCGATACAGCCTCAGAAGTTGTGCGGGCTTTAATTTGCCGGCGGCTGGCCACAGCTGCACGGCTCCATGTAATATTATCCTTGTCGGCATACATCAGGGCAGGGTTAACCGTGTAAAAATCACGTTCAAGGATTTCGCCTGTACCCGGATCAAAATCCTCGACAGCATCTGAATACTCTACCTGGATATTCTCATTTATATTCAAAGCAGTTTCACCAACCAGGCATCCAAATTTTTTATACAATGCCTTACCGTGGAGTAATGGTTTTAAATCGGCCACCATTTGTAAATCGAACTGGTTTTCTTTTTTATCAAAGAAGGAAGGTTCAAAGTGATATTTAATAGCCTCCATCACTCCGCGCATAAATCCTTTATCGCTAAAATCCTTTACCCGCTCTTTCAGGCCGGTTTCCTTATTTTTGGTATAGATTGTTTCGAGGTTAATAATGGTTGCTCCTTTGGGGTTCATTTCGTTTACATCATCTTCCGTAATAAGCTTGTTACCTTTACGAATACCGGCAATATCTGTTTCGCTGAATACTGAACGGCAGTTATCAGAATCCACTGTTAGCCGGTTCCAATTCATTAATAATTCGCGGTGCAAGCGGTTGCGGTTCTGCAGACCGGCAACAACAAACATTAATCCATGCACATGTATATGTACTCCAGCATATTTCCGTTCAGTTTCATAACCATATTCACCACCCAGCACATTATCAGTCCAGAATTTTAAACGGCGTAATTCGGTCATGCAGCGGGTAAATTCATCAAAATAAATCTGCTTGCCTCGGTACCCGTTTTCGGCTGTATGTGGCACAGTTAAAGTGAAGTGCATCACTTCATATTTAACAGGCTGATAGTGTGCACCTTCGTAATTTTTATGATACTGAAACGCTGTTACCACTTTTGAACGGCCATTGCTGCCGGTTACTTCGAACAATACCGGGTTAGCTTCGAACCAGGAGCGGTACTTACGGCGCGTTACCCGGCTGCGCTGGCTATTGCATACAAAACAAAGCTTATCACCGCACAGGTGCCCGGTAATACCCACAGTTCCGCCCGGCTGCTCAGCGTAAAGACTGAGACCGGCACAAGCTGTGAGTTTTTTTGTAAGCTTTTTCATGTAGAGTTTTTTTTCAGGTTCCAGCGTAACCATAAAATCTTTTATTTGCTCCGATAAGGTTAGGTTTTTGCGCTTCAAACTTTGGATGGTTGACCACCTGCGAACGTTATGGTTTTTTATCATTTTCGATGCACGTTCGTTCCTTATTATCGAGGAAGGGCTAACTAACTGGATTTTAAGATTTTACAAATTCGGGGTTTTGCTCCCTTTCGTTCAAAATCTCTAATTCTGTATTACACTGATCTTCAATGAATTGTAACAACCGGTCATAAATTGCGGTTGATGGCTTAAACATGGCCAGGTATGGGAAAATATTTTCGTAGATGAATTGTTGAAAATCGGCCAGTGATTTGTAATTATCCGACTGGTTGAACTTAGCCAGGTTCTGCCTGATGGCATTGATCAAACCTCTTTGTTTGCTGCTAAGCTCTTTGTATTTCAGGTGGTAATTAATATTCTCGTCCTGCCGACGGCGCAGGCTGATAACAACCTCAACAATTATCTTCCTGGTTAACTCTTCTTTAAACTGTGGGTGCTGGTCCGTATCGGATGGTAATTCAATAACAATAGGTTTATTGGTGACCGGATCAGTAAATAATCCCTGGTATTTTTCAAATAAGTCTTTGAATATATGAATCTGAATCATTTTAATGAGTTTTAAGACACTTTACTTTTAAGAGGTACTCAGTGTTCAAATCGGTTTTTTTGCGCCGCGCTCTGCGACTATTGCGGCCAGGTGCGAACGTGCAGGCGGCAGCAAGGAGAAAAGGGGCGGGAAAAGGTTACACATCTACGAAAACCCTTCCCCGCTTCCTTTTCAATCACCGGGCCTTTAAAAGCTCTTCGGCGGCGGTCGGAGTTGCACCGCTGCATTGCTCCGACAATTTGTTATTTACCTTTAGTATTTTCTTTTTCACATATTCATCATTCGGGTAAAAAAATGTGCACCCACATTGACCGGCATTTATATGACCTGAACTATGGCACCATCCACCCCGATAATGATCTTTAATTGTATGACCACAATTGCACTTTACATTTTTAGGCGCTTCAACTTTGGCGGTTGTTTTACTCATGCGGCTGGTTGGTTTTCGTTTAAATAGCGTTCAATTTCGCTGTATGGAATAGCCTTTCCGTCCGTGGTGGTGCGGATGCGCTGTTGATCAATCATAGTTCGGATAGTACTTTTTGATTTGCCCAGGAGGCGGGCAGCTTCGGCACGGGTAACCATTGCCGGGCGGTTGCGGCGGGTGAACCGGTTTAGAACTGTTTCGGCAGCCAGAACGGCGGCGCGGTTAAGGTCCTCAATGTATTGTTCCCTGGTTAAAACTATTATTTCGCTCATTTGCCAATGATTTTATAATAGCGTAACACCTGACCCAGGAATAAGCCGATGATAATGCCGGCAAAAAGGCTGATTAGGATTGTTGTCATGCTTCAACCGGTTCGTATGCAATAACTTCGGTTAATTCTTCCGGTTCGCATTTTTCGTAAGCACAAATGAGCGCGATAATATCGGGATGCGATAACCGGGTATCATCATGCCGGCATAAGCGGCGAAGGCTTTCCTGTGTAACAATATCGAGGCGGGTGTATAAGGCCAGCCTTAACCGGATGTTTTTACCAAGTATTATACGCTTTGCCTTATTGGTAAGCTTTGTCTGTTGTTGAGTCATAGCTTTTTGGTTTTTGCTTATTTGCGTTGTATATTTAGAATGCAAATATAGCATAGATTATGATTATTCAGCATGTTTAACATGATTATTTTGCACTTTTTTTTCTGAATAATCACAACGCTTTGAATATTAATTAAATAACTTAAAGCCATGAGATCAGAAACAAAACAAATTATTGGAAACATCATTAATATTCGTAAAGTCAAAGGAATAAAACAGTCAACTATAGCTCAAGAATTGGGTATAGATGCGTCTACTTATTCGAAAATAGAAAGCGGAACAATAGATTTGACTTATGATAGACTTGCCGAATTAGCAAGTGTATTCCAAATAAGCATAATTAACTTAATTGGTTATCCTAAAACCTTTATCGATCAG
>CAISRK010000074.1 GCA_903887815.1 uncultured Bacteroidales bacterium
CTGATGTACCAAGCTGGGTCCCTTTTGAAGCCCAGTCGGAACTTGCAGTATAGGTCGAATTATCGGTAGTGTTTGTGATTGACTCTGCTCCTTCTTTTACAAAAACCACCCTTTTTGCTCCATTGCCATTGGTCCAGCCAATGGTCATCTGGGTGGATAGCACATTTGAAAAGGTGATACTTGCAGCCTGGGTTGTTGGAACAACTACTGGAATTGCCTGCCAGGCCAGATATGGGTACCCGTTATTAAACGAGGAGGCTAAGCGCCAGATTGGAGTTGTAACAAAATCCCAACCTGCGGCGGTAAAAGTGCTCTCGGTTTTCATAAGTGCGGTGGTTTTTGGAGTACCACCGGCGCTGATTTCCGTACCCGACGTTTCCTGATCCCAGAATGAATTGGTTGTTGTGCTGGAAGTTTCATTACCTATTAACCCACCTATATAATCTCCTGTGTTGTCTATAGATCCGGTTGAATAGCAATTGGTGACTGTTGAATAATTATTATGACCAATGAGTCCGCCTGCGAAGGTCATATTGTCGGCAGTTGTGATAGTCCCTCTTGAATAGCAATCTTTTACCCTGGCTAAGTTAATGCTGCCAACCAGGCCGCCACAATACCCGTAGGAGATAGTACTCGAAACATTTCCGGTTGCATAGGAATAAGCTAACAACGGAATCTTTTCCCAGTCACCCTGCATTTCTCCCACCAGGCCGCCTGCCTGAAAAGGATACTCCGTGCTGGTTACCGAGGCCGAGGAGGAACAATTTGTGATCAGAATAGAATAGCCATTTCCCCCAGTGGTTTCAGGGGTCATTTGAACATACCCTAACAATCCCCCAATATATCCTTCTCCCGACAGAACTCCGGAAGAGTGGCAATTGTCTATGATAATTGACTTGGATGGAGCATTTAGATAACAAAAACCGGCCAGGGCTCCAAATTCAATTCCTGAAGACTCAATACTGCAATTTTCAATCGTAAGATTTCTGATTTCACATCCGTTTTTAATTACTCCGAACAAGCCACGATATGCCAATGCCGATGTGATGGTTAATGCGGCGATCGTTTTATTGTTTCCTTCGAATATTCCGCTGAAATAATGGGTATTGGGATTGTTTCCGATCGGATCCCAGTCGGTGTAGGAGGATAAATTAATGTTATTCATCACTTTGAAATACATACCTGCGTAAGGCTTTCCCCTGTTGACCTGGGTTGCCAAGGCGGCAAGGTCGGCAGCGGTACTAATCTGGTATGGATCAACATCAGTACCAGTTCCATCCCATGGCTCAAGGGTAAGCTGGCTCTTCTGATTCCCCCCGGCTACAACGCTGTTCAGATATTTTTCCGATCCGGCAACATCATTGTATTCAAAAACCTTGACATCATAGGAAGTTCCAGGAATCAGGTTCGTAACCGTTACTGAATTGCCTGTACCGTTATACACGCAATAATAATCAGAGCCTGACGTGGTTCCTTTAGAGGCCCAGTTCGTGCTGGGTGTATAGGTTGTGTTATTCGTAGGATTGCCACCGGAATTGGTACTCCCTTCCCTGACCAACACGACCCGTTTGGTTCCGCTTCCGTTGGTCCAGCCAATAGTCATGGCAGTATTGCCAACCGATGAAAACCCGATGGCAGATGCTTGTGTGGTTGGTGCAGCAATGGGTATAAACTGCCATGCAAGGTGCGGATATCCGCCATTTTCGTAGGAGGTTATGTGCCAGAAAGGTACAGTGACAAAATCCCATGTATTAAAAGTAATAATATTCTGCATTTCAGCAGTAAGCTTGCCTTCTCCAAAAGCACTGCTTCCCTGCCCTGAAGTTTCTGTATCCCAGTAGCAACCATTTGCGGAACCCGTTAAATCATATGCTACTAATCCTCCCGGATCAGAAGTAACAGCTGTTATATACCCGGTTGAATAGCTATTGGTTAATGTTCCGCTAAATCCCCCGACTAAACCACCTGCATACATATCGGCGGTAACATCCATTTTAGAATAACAGTCAGAAAGATCGCCGGATGCCATTCCAACCAGGCCACCAGCCATGCTGCCGCTGGCACCAACGGATCCGGTTGTAAACGATCTTAAAATGGTTCCTCCGATATGACTACCGGCCAAACCTCCGACATTGGCGTCCCCGTGTATCGTTCCTGACACATAGCAGTTCGTGATGTCTCCGTCGTTTTCACCAACAAGTCCTCCAATATCAGAAGCACTTCCGCTATTTATATTCACAGTAATGTTAACGCTCAGCAATTGAAGGTCCGAAATGGAAGAGCCTGAAGTTACACCGAACAGCCCTATGCCGGATACGTCCTCTTTGTTAATATATAAATTACTTATAGCATTACCGTAACCATTAATACTGCCGGTAAAAGGAGCTACTGATGTCCCAATTGGTTCCCATCCGTCGCCGCTTCCATCATTCTGGGGCGTTCCCGTCATATTGATGTTATTGTTCAGGATAAAGTGGGAACTTAAATAATTCCTGACATGATCGAGATGCACGGCAGTCTCAATCAGGTATGGATCCCCGGCAGATCCGTCGCCACTGGCAAACTGGGGGGTAAATAGCGGGCTTGCTTCATCACTAACTGTAAAAGTTTTCATTCCTGAAACGGGATTGTTAAGCGCACCCGACATCTCCCTTGTAGTAGCATCCTGGTTGCTTCCACTTATATCCGTCCATAACGTGGCTGCTATTGCTTTACCCCAGATACGGGCCTTAGTAAGGTCCTTGCTATTGTCGAATGCTGAAAACCACCTAAGCGTAACAGTCCTGGGATTTGTAACCGATGCCGGAACATCAAAGATCCAGCTTGCCTTGATTCCGCTCTTTCCGTCAACGGTCTGTATGCCTTTCGTCCAGGTAAGGCGCGTCAGCACTACCGTTCCCAGATTATCGGTTCCGGAGTTCAGGTCGACACCAAGGCCTGCCCAGTTGGTGACAGCTCCCGTTCCGACAGCCATAGTGGATTGAACCTCTCCATAGATGCCTTTGCCTTCGGATTCAGTAACAGTTGCACCTGATGCCAGAATCACCATTTTGTTATTTAAGGTTTCCAGATATCCATCTGTAAAAACCAGGGAGTAGCCGATATTAAGATTCGAGTGAAGCAATGCATTGTTTACATTATTAATTTCAACATCATATAAAACATTAGACCCGACATTAATATCTCCTGAATATCCATTGAATTTGATCAATCTGCCATTTACATCAATAATTCCGGTACTATTGGTATTGAGGGAATAATTCAGGTATAAATCACCTCCGGCTTCGGACGACAAAGCAAGGGAACTGCCGTTCCGTATGGTCAGCATATCGATCGTTCGGGGACTATTACCGGTTAATGACAATGCCGTTGATCCGCTCAATTCTACCTGGGTCGGCACGCCCGGCTGAGAGGCTCCGGTTACCCATTCAAGACCATTGGTGCATGTGCCTTTGTTACTGTAATCTGCCTTTCCCGCTGTACCATAGGCAGGAGAATTATCCAATACCTGAGCATTTTCGGTCAATAGGGTGAAAGTATCTTCAATTATCACTCCGGCACTGAAATGGGTTGCACCTTCAATTGTAAGATTGGTAAACGTAACAGGCCCGGAAATGGATCCGCTTCCTAAAAAGTAAACGGTATTATTTACGTGTTGATCATCAAAGACTCCATTTACCGGTATATCTCCGGTCCCGCTTATTAAACTGAAAGCTCCCCCGGCTGTTATTGTAATCGAAGTGGGAAGGTAGCCACCTATTTCATTAGACAATTCATCTAACGCGGTGTTCCAGAGTCCTTCGCATCGCAACTCTCCACCATCCGCATTTATCGTAATGGAATTAGCTACCACATCACCATCGATCAATACCGAACTTGTAATAATGACTTCATCAGATGCTGTTGGTACCACTTCAGGTGACCAGGTTGCCGGATTATTCCAATTTCCACCACCGGAAACCGATGTTATTGTAGTTGCATACAGGTTTACTCCGCAAAAAATTAACAGGATTAACAGGATCTTACTTTTCATTTTGGTTGGTATTAAGGGGGATATTTTTATTTAAGCGTTTACTGCGATTCAATTTTTTTTATGGTCAGCAATTGGGATTTATCCGGTAGCGATCAGGTTTGGTATATTTGTTAATTAAGGCTCCGAAAAGTATATATCCTTATTCAGGTAAATGCAGTAAGAGAAATCTTAAATAGATGTAAGATTTTTCCTTACAGAAAAATCAGGTATTTGTTGATTGGGAGGAGTGAGTTACAGAAATTATCAGACCGTGAAAAGGATTACAAAATGCCAGACGAGATGGTTTAAAACAATAATTGCCAGTTATTTAGCAAAAGTTTATTGCTGCTAAACACCCATAGTAAAGTTTACTTAAAACCTGCTTTTTGCTTTGCTGGCCTGGAAATCCCAAAAACACAAAACCGGCAAAAGGGGGAAAGCCGGTTCCTTTTTTATGACCGGATATGTCAAATTTTTTATATATTTACAGCGGTTAAATGTGAGACGAAAGTTAAACTCTCGATGCCAGGATATTGAAAGTCCTGGTCTTTGGTAAGAACCCTGTCCGGATGCCAAAAGGATATGGAAGTACCAGGCAAAATTGTCAGAACGTAAACATATGCTACGGAAATACATTTCAATACTCTTGATTTCGGTACTCCTTTATAATATATATGGTTATTGCCTGTTATTTAATGCGTTACAGTACAGTTTGCAAAACGAAAACGAACAGCAGATATTAAAAGGGTTAAATGATGAGGAACTAACCACAGTGAGTGTGCCTTTACAAGGCAGCACCGACATCCGCTGGATAAAGCCCGGTAAGGAATTCAGGTATAAAGGCGAAATGTTCGATGTAGTTAAATCCGTTACAAAAAAACAGGAAAAAGTCTATTCCTGTCTCCGTGATACCAAAGAAAAGGAGCTTATAAGCCAGTACCTTAAAACCCGCAAAACAAACAGCGAATCCGAAAAGAAGATAAAAAGCGGGGTGGCGTTCCAGTTCTGTGTCCCGCAACTGGTTAGGATTCATGGTGTTTATCCGACAATTTTCAGGTATAAATCAAATTATTTTCCGCTGTTGACCAGCGTGTCCGAAATTCCATCGCCTCCTCCCAGGCTTGCTTAAACCTCCGATCCTTTCGAACAGGACATCCGGCCTCATTTTGAAACTCATGCTACCTGCTACATGATTTTCCGATAAGGGGAACCCGGGTTTTTCTGCTTTCAGGCTGTATAACAGGGCCATAAACAGTTGTAGGTTCTGCTGTTTTGGTGTATGAAAAATAGGAACCTTTTATAACTCAAAAAACATGAAACGATATACGTTATGCATCACCCTTCTGGTTTGTATGTATAATCTGGTATCAGGGCAAAATGCAGATCCCGATACAATCAGAACAATTACCCTTAATGAAGTAATCATAACCGCCAACAAACTGCCGGTCAGGCTGAAGAATAATCCCGGGGCTATCTCGCTGGTGACTCCTGAAATTCTCTCGCGGATGCCAAAAAGCATTGCCGCCGAAGAAGCGTTGAGACTGGTCCCCGGGGTGCGGGTCGACAACCAGCACGACGGTGAACGGGTCCATCTTTCGATACGGGGCCAGGGAATTTTAACCGAACGCGGTTTACGCGGAATCGGGGTATTAATCGATGGAATCCCGGTTAATGATCCGTCGGGTTTTGCTCCCGACCTGTACGATGTGGATTGGGCTGCATTAAAGAAAATAGAAGTCCTGCGTGGTCCGGCCGGCGGCCTTTATGGCGGCAGCAGCAGCGGCGGGGTAATAAATATATTTACCAATAACGGGGGGACGAAACCCTTTGGCGGCGAAATAGGCCAGACCATTGGTACCCATGGATTTGCAAAAACATTCCTGCAACTCGATGGTTCGAAGGACATACTGGATTACCGCCTGAGCTTTTCGCGCACTGCAGGTGACGGTTATCGCGATCACCAGGCATTCCGGAGTAATAAGCTCTACGAAAAAATCAATTTCCGCCCCTCGGCAAAACTTTCCATAACCCAGGTTATTTCGCATACCGATTATTTCCAGCAAAACCCCGAGGGATTAAACCTTCAGCAATTCGATAACTTAAAACAGGCAAATCCTGATGCATGCCCTTTCAACGAATACCAGAAAACAAACCGGACCACGATAGGGGCAACCGCAAAGTACGAATTCAGCAAGCAGCAGGATGTGGAGGTGGTTTCGTACCTGCGCTCGTGGAATTACAAGGAAACCAGCAACAAATGTGCTGAGTACAGGGATATTACGAATCCCGGCGGCAGTGCGCAGTATAACCTGCATTTAGGTAATGCGGCGATAAAAAATCATTTCAGCATAGGAACCGAATTGAAATGGCAGACCATAAATATGCATAAGTTGAAAAGTGGTTCCAATCCATTGAGAGTTGAAAGCACCGATGAAACCAATATTGAACTGGATACTTTACTGGCCAACCAGGTTATTTCGCAATTGTCGACAGGCTACTTTGCCCTTTATAAGCTGGAAGCCGGCAAATTTATTCTTACCGGGAATGTGCGTTACGACAGGCTTGAAAATGACCTTACCGATAAAATACTGGGAATCGATACGTCAAAAACCACAAAGGATTTTTCGAATACATCGTTCAGATTCGGAGCCAGTTATGATTTTGCAAACGAAATCACTCTTTTCGCTAACTGGAGCCAGGGATTTACTCCTCCGTCCACCGAGGAACTGGCAAGCAACCCGACAGGGTATTCGGGGTTTAACACTCACCTGGTTGCGGCAACTTCGAACAGTTTCGAAATTGGCGCCCGTGGATTCCTGGGCGGCCATCGCCCTCGCCAAGGACTGGCTGCCCGCCAATCGCCTGCAGCAGGCGCCGATCTGGCATTACATCAACACCAGCCAGTATCGTTACGACGGGCACTTTGCCAACTACAACACGGTTCCCAAGAACACCCTCACCGACATGCACAACGCCGACTCGATTTTCATGTCGGTGCGCAACGGCTGGATGCCTTTCTTTCCGCAGTTCAAGCAAAACCCGCTGGAACTGGGCAAGGAAGCCATCGCCCAG
>CAISRK010000075.1 GCA_903887815.1 uncultured Bacteroidales bacterium
ACAAAGTTAAAGTTAATGAATCCTGGTCAGTTTACCAGGTAAAAGAAGTATTGCCCGGTTCACCCAGGATCAGGACGGGATACAACCCATACTTACGATAAACTTGGAATCGTTGTTTTTGAAGCTGTTCAAAGCGGAAAAAGAACCGGGGTGATCAAGGAGTTGAAGGTTTTCTTCATGGATATTGAACTCAACGAAGTAACACCGAAAAATACCTCCAACGCAAGTGTGAAAATCGAAAAGTTAAAAATCACACGCGATCTCTGCTAAGCCGACATGCTGAAAGAATTATCGAAATGGCAGCAAACCGAATTGTACCTCGACACAGTTATCGCATGAGCAAAGCCGGAATCTACATCTATTTCCAGTTCTCCGATGATGAAATGCAACTAAGGAAAATCAGTATTGGAAGGTATAATAAGTAAATATCCTAGCAAGACGCAAACACAATTTCACTAATTTTTTGTGATGTATAGCGGGCAATTTCACAATTGTTCCCTATATTTGTTTTACAGTCAACTAATCCGGTCAAGTATGAAAAGAATTTTCCTCATCCTGTTACTGGTGGCACCGATATTGATTTCGGCCCAGAAATGGCAAACCAACCCTGTGTCAATTAGTTTATTCAACAATGCAACCATGCTTCCCCCGGCATCATTGGTTGCAGTTTTCAACCAGCCTATCCACCCCGGGTTTACAGCGGGCTATGAGTTCGGATGGAAAGAAGAAGGAAAACATAAATGGTTCCAGAATGTAGGTCTCAGTTATTTCTATCATCGTTTTGCCTACCAGGCAATTATACTGAATTCCCAGGCAGGATACAGGTGGTATGCAGGGAAATTCTCAGCCGAAGGCTACCTTCAGGCTGGTTATATGCATGCCTTATACCTGACCGACAGGGCTGTAATGCAATCCGACGGTACGTATGTTGCAAAAAAAGGATTCGGAAAACCCCAGTTCCTCACGGGGCTTGGGCTGGGTGTTGGGTATAACTTCGGCAGCAATGATAAATTGCGCCGGCTTTTTCTAAATTATGATATTCGGCTCCAGATGCCTTTTGTAAAAAACTATGTTACACTGCTTCCAAACGGAACGCTTTCGGTGGGGATGCAGTTTAATCTCAAATAATATGTTTGTTCCTATAAAAATGAAAGAGTACTCATTAACAAATCAACTAATACCTGATAGGCTATGAACAGAATTATTAAACTATTTTCATACCTGCTCCTGGTTTTCCTATGCAGTTCATCCTGCAAAAAAGCCGATATAAACCGGCCGGTAACCCTGAATTGCCCTCTTGAGGATAAAAACACTTACCAGGTAAACCCGAAAAGCAGCCAGTACCAGGCACTCATCGAGAAATATGTAAAACAGGGACTCCCGGGAATCATCCTTCTTGTTAAGGACGATAATGGTTTTTATATCGGTTCGGCCGGAATGGCCGATATTAAGGAGGGAATTAAACTCCAGCCCTGCCACATTGCCAAGATACTCAGCATAACAAAGTTTATGCTCGGCACCGCTGTTTTCCGGCTACAGGAAAAAGGTATTCTCTCGCTCGACGATCCTGTAAGTAAATACATTCCAAAGGATAAACTGGACAAAATCGCCAACGGGAAAGAACCCCTTACTGTTCGCAACCTTATGAACCATACCAGTGGTATATATGATGTTATCAGTGACCAGGGATTTTACCTGCAGGTCCTTAACAACCCCATGAAGCACTGGACTGCCGACGACTTGCTGAAATACGTTTACACTAAGGATGCTATGTTCGCATTCAACCCGGCGGATACAGCTGGTTACAGCAATACCAATTTCACCCTGCTGAGCATGGTAGTTGAAGCTGCCACCGGCAAACCGCATTCGCAGGTACTTCATGAAGAAGTGATTGATAAACTGGGGTTGAGCGACACGTATTACTTCTGGCACGATCCGCTTCCCGACGACCGTATTGCCCAGGGATATTACGACCTCTATAACAACGGAACCCTGATGAACCTCACCAACTGGAATACCGGGAGCGGTAATGGCTACGGCGGCGTTTACAGTACGGTTTGGGATATGTACCTGTTTATAAAAGCCCTTTATGTTGACAAAACCCTATTAACACAGGCTTCGCTCGACCAGATGCTTGTTTTTCACCATACCATCGAAAACCGCAAACACCTTGGAGTTGCCTGTTACAAGGACTTTATTGATATTGGCAATCCCGCCACCGATTTTGCTTGGGGACACCGCGGTCGCGACCTGAGCTACAGCGCCGACCTCGACTACTTCCCTAATCATCACGCAATTATGTCTATGATTGTAAACTACGGAACCGATGGCAACAGCGCCCTCCGTCCGGTATTCCTCGAAATGAGGGATGAAGTGGCAAAACTGATCGTTAATGCGAAGTAGATTCCCTGCACTCAATAAACGCTCCGGTTAAACTACCTGGGTACGAATGAGTAATGGGGTTTAAGGTTAAAATTTCTTATTTTTTCTTCCAGACTCCCTGGAGTGCTGTAACCCGCTGGGGGCAATCATCTGTTTTGGCGATAAGAGCTATCGAACTTTCGCCTATAACATAATCGTACCTTCCATCCACACCACACTGGGCATCGTTTACAATAGAAAGCTGGCTGTCTGCAGCCGTATTAATGAAATTACCTGTGCCATCAGAATGCCCGGGAGCGGTTGTCAGTATTTTAAAGTCATAGGTATTGTTCGTATTGAACGTTATTTCTGCTGTAAAGGTCAGGCCCTGGGTATCGGTAATATCGCGGACCCAGGATCCGTAAATGGTATTCCTATTCGCGCCGGTATCATCCTTACAGGAATTAAATCCTGCAAATACACAGCAAATAAGTAAAAAATAAAAAATTTTAACTCTCATAAACAGGTGGAATTTGTATTCAGCTGCAGTATTTCAGCAATCACTGAGCTTTGGGCAACAATTCGATAAAGCATTTTTGCCAAATATAGATTATTCAGATACGTGATTTACAATACGATACAAAATACATAATTTTAAATGCATTTTATTTCGATATATTTTTTGAGATTTGGCTTGGATAACGTTCATACGCACATCAAATTCATATCTTTATATCGCTAAAAGGAGGCTGGTTCCGTTGATTAATTGGTTTAAACAGCCGGTAACAAATGGGTTCGCTCAAAAAACAATCGAAAAAAATAATTTATTCCGCTTATACTTCCCATTATGAATAAGAAAGAAAAGATTTGGATTTGTTTGGCAATTATCAGTTTTGTTGTTCTCCTGTCAAATGGTTGCAGGAATAAGGTTCAACATTCTGATGGCAGTGGAAATCCGGTAGCACAGATAAAAGATCCGCTTCCTTCGTGGAACGATACAGATAACAAGAAAGCAATAATTTCATTTGTCGGAAAAATAACAGATGAAAGCTCCCCTGATTTTGTCCGACCTGCTGAACGGATAGCAACCTTCGATAATGATGGCACCCTTTGGTCGGAACAGCCTATGTATTTCCAGTTTATTTTTACTTTCGACAGGATCAAAGCCTTAGCTCCAAAACATCCTGAATGGAAGGTAAAACAACCTTTTAAAGCAGTTCTTGAAGGTGATATCACAACGGTAATGAATAGTGGTATAGCTGCAATTAATGAGCTGGTAATGGCTACAAGTGCCGACTGCACATCTGAAGAATTTGCTTTGGTTGTAAAAGATTGGCTGGCAGCAGCGAGGCATCCCAAAACCGGGAAACCGTATACGGAAATGGTGTTTCAGCCTATGCTCGAGCTGCTGACCTATCTAAGGGATAATGGTTTCAAGACATTTATAATTTCCGGTGGCGGAGTGGAATTTATGCGCCCATGGACTGAAATGGTCTATGGTATTCCTCCCGAACAGGTTGTAGGCACTAGTTTTAAGTTAAAGTATGAGATGCATGATGGGAAGCCAGCTATTGTTCAATTGCCTGAGGTTAATTTCGTTGATGATAACGACGGAAAGCCTGTAGGTATTTATCAGTATATCGGGCGAAGACCAATTGCGTCATTTGGGAATTCCGACGGAGATTTTGAAATGCTCCAGTATACAAAAGAAGGAAGCGGTTTGCGGCTGGGTGCCTTGGTTCACCACACTGACGACAAAAGAGAATGGGCATACGACAGGAAGTCACCCTATGGCCGGCTCGACAAGGCGCTCGACAGTGCCCAGACAAACGGGTGGATGTTGATTGATATGAAAAAAGACTGGAAAATCATTTATGCTTTTGAAAAGAAATAATAACCAGTAAGTTCGTTTACTGATCGCCGATTAAAAATGTTTAAAGAAAGAGACTGAGGTTTACTTTTATTCCCTAAGGAAGGGATATGTTAAAAGAAAAATGGGAGAGAAATTGAAAAGAACACCTGGCTACACTGTAATATAACTTGTTGATTTAACTACAAATACTAATTTCAACTTATTCTTTTCCCTATGAAAAACAATTTCCGGATCAGGCCGAGCCTGCTGATTACTATAGGTATCCTGCTGGTGCTGAACAGCCCTCGTGCACAGAAACCCAGCTATCCGATTGACACCAAAGTAGTCACTACTGTCGAAAGAATGATAATTCCGGTTCCGGTTCCTGCCGGAGCACAAAAGATTTTCCCCTATGAACTTTCAAAATATGAACAAAACGGTTACGGAAAATGGCAGTTCGGCAACGGGCTGAATTACCAGAAACGAATGGATCTTATGCCGGATTCATATACCGGTTCATCAGTTAAGAAAATAGCAAAACTGCTGAACTTTTTCGCTATAACTGATATTCATCTCACAGATAAAGAATCGCCAACCCAGGCTATCTATCTCGGGTACAAAGGTGATGTAATTTCGGCCTATTCCGGAATAATGCTGTCAACCACTCAAGTTCTGGATGCAACGATACAAACCGCAAATGCCCTTCACAAACTGAATCCTTTCGATTTTGGCATTTCGCTGGGCGATGATTGCAACAGCAGCCAATACAATGAATTGAGATGGTTTATCGATGTGCTCGACGGTAAGAAGATCAACCCAGATTCAGGGAAGAAAGATGATCCCATCGCCGGACCACTCAACGACTACCAGGATGAATACCAGTCAGCCGGGCTCGATAAAAACATTCCATGGTACCAGGCAATCGGCAATCACGACCACAACTGGATGGGTATCTATCCTCCAAATGATTATCTTAAAAAGTCCTATGTAGGGGACAGTATTATCAAAATGGGGAAGAACATTTTTACGCAGGCCGCTATTAATGAACGCACAATCTATGTGGGTGTTTTTGATGGAAACACAATTTACGGTGATGTGGTTGGAATTGGACCTGTAAGCAGTACAAAGCCTGTACTTATACCAGCCGACAAGAACCGCCGCTCACTTTCGTCGATTGAATGGACAAACGAATTTTTCAATACATCCTCAAAACCAATTGGTCACGGATTCAATAAAGCCGATGCTGCCAAAGGTTTTGCATGCTATACATTCGAACCAAAAGCAGATTTGCCTATAAAGGTTATTGTGCTCGACGATACGCAGAAAGACGGTGATCCAAGCACCGACATACACGGGCATTGTTTTCTTGACAGCGATCGCTATAACTGGCTTGTGAAAGAACTCGATAAAGGGCAGGCCGAAGGCAAACTGATGATCATTGCAGCACATGTTCCTGTTGGAATCAGTGATCCTGATCCTGAAATGGGCATGGCCACGAATTCAGTTACCACCGAGGCAAATCTTATTGCAAAACTTAACACTTACCCCAATCTTATCCTTTGGGTTGCAGGGCACCGTCACCTCAATACGGTCACTGCGCTGAAATCTCCCGATCCTGCTCATCCGGAACTCGGTTTCTGGGAAGTGGAAACCTCATCTCTACGAGAGTTCCCACAGCAATTCCGCACGTTTGAAATCGCAAGAAACAGCGATAATACCGTTTCTATTTTTGCTACTGATGTTGATCCTGCGGTAAAGGAAGGATCATTAGCCGCAACTTCGAGGAAATATGCCATTGGTGCCTATGAACTCTTTAAAATGGACCCGATTTTTTCTTTCAATGCTGAACTCATCAAACAACTGAGTCCCGAAATGCAGTTGAAGATAAGAAATTACGGAACACAGATCTCCAAGTGATTTTTCCATTCCCCAGATTATGAAAACCGAAACTACACAGACACAAAACTCATGGGTTGTTTTAATTTACCTCTTTTGGTGGGTTGCATCTGCATTGTTTCTTTTTAATGCCTGCAGGAAAGATGATAACCCGGGCCAGGTCGGGGCAAGGGCTTATACAACTGTTGACAGGACAATAATTCCTGCCAGCATATCGGCCTGGCCTGTGATGTATCCATACGAAGTCTCCAAATTCCCAGGTTTCACAGGTTATGGATCATGGACTTACGGCCCGGGGCTTGATTACCAGAGGAGGCTCGACCTCATGCCGGATGGTTACGCAAGTGCCCAGGTTAAAAACTCAGCACAGTTATTAAGCTTTTTTGCCATTACCGACGCTCATATGACCGACGAAGAATCGCCGGCTTCAGCCATTTATTTTGGTTATAAAGGTGGGTTTATAGGTGGTTATTCGCCGGTTCTGCTTTATTCAACACAGGTTTTTGATGCGGCAATCCGTACTATAAACATACTCCACAAAGAATTTCCTTTTGATTTCGGAATCTCGATGGGCGATGATTGCAACAACACACAATACAACGAACTGCGGTGGTATATTGATATACTGGATGGGAAGAAAATCATTCCCGATTCCGGCATAAAGGATGATCCCAAACACGGTCCGGGCAACGACTACCAGGACGAATTCCAGGCCGAAGGGCTTGAAAAGGCTATTCCATGGTACCAGACAATGGGAAACCACGATCATTTCTGGACAGGTTTACTTCCGCCGGACGACGCTGCAAGGTCAGTTTACATAGGAGAAGAAATACTCAACATCGACGATGTGCTGCAATACCCTTTTGATCCTAAACCTTTTGAAAGTCATGGGATTTATATGGGTAGTATCGATGGGACCACACCACTTGGCGAAATCACCGGAATCGGGGCTGAAGGAAATTTTTCAACACCTCCGAAAGTACACGCAGCAGATCCTGACAGGCGGTCGCTCCTGAAAGAAGAATGGATGAACGAATTTTTTAATACCACTTCCAATCCGGTCGGGCATGGATTCAGCCAGGCGAATATAAACTCAAAGTTTACATGCTATTCGTTCGAGCCCCGGGCTGATATCCCTATAAAAGTGATTGTGCTCGACGACACTCAGAACAATGACGATCCCCATCTCAATTTCTTTGCTCACAGTTCACTCGATATGGCCCGGTATAACTGGCTCGTAAGTGAACTTGAGAAGGGACAGTCCGAAGGCAAACTCATGATTATCTCAGCGCACATCCCGATTGGTGTGTTGCCTGCAAGCAACGGCATGGGGTGGAGCGTTAGTGCCGCAGTATCCGAAAGTGATTTTATTGCCAAACTTAACACCTACCCGAACCTTATTTTGTGGATCGCAGGACACCGGCATGTAAACCAGGTTACCCCAATGCCATCAACTGACCAGGCCCATCCCGAAAATGGTTTCTGGCAGGTTGAAACCACATCCCTAAGGGATTTTCCTCAACAGTTCCGCACTTTCCAAATTACACGCAACAGCGATAATACGGTGTCGATATTTGCCACCGACGTGGATCCGGCTATGGAGGAAGGTTCTTTGCCAGCACTTTCGCGATTTTATGCCGTGGCAGCGCAGCAGATATTCGATGTTCTGAAGCCGTATGCACCCTCTTTTTCGTACAATGCAGAACTCATAAAACAACTAACGCCTGAAATGCAGGTAAAGATTAAGAACTATGGAAAGCCAATTGTCAAATAAATGTATTGGTTTTCTTTAAAGTAATCATAACATGATAACAACATGCTTAAAGAAGAAACTTTAAATAGTGCTCGTACATTCTTAAT
>CAISRK010000076.1 GCA_903887815.1 uncultured Bacteroidales bacterium
CAGCTCTTACACTTACCACTGATTATGTATTAACTTCAGGGAATTTGCAGCTAAAACCTTCCGGTGGGAATCCTTTATTAACATTAGCTGGTTCAAAATCCGTTACTGTTGAAGCAACTGGCTATTCTGTTGCAATTTGTACTCAGATAATAAATGCCGGGGCAGCCACTAAACTTGCAATGAAAACCCAGCCGGCAGCGCCAGTTGCAAACGGAGGCGCACTTGCCACTCAACCCGCAGTATATATTGAGGATCAGTATAATAATGTTACAACCAGTACGGCAACAGTTGATGCTGTAGTTGGTGCAGGTACATGGACACTAGGTGGAACCACAGGGGTTGCTGCCGTTGCTGGTACAACCACTTTCGTCGGGTTAACAGCTACAAGCGCTGCTGCAGTTACCGGGGCAACTATAAGTTTTTCTTCAGGGACTCTAACAGGTGTTACTTCAGCTACGTTTGATATTCCTGCACCGGCGCCATTTATAACTGTTGGTACAATCTCAACATTCGGGAACCAGCAGATAAACATTTCGTCAGCTGAAAAAACATACAGCGTTTCAGGCAACAACCTTACTGCCAATATCGTTATAACTCCACCAACGGGATTTCTTATTTCAACTACAAGTGGCAGTGGTTATGCCTCAACTCCCATCACTCTTACCCAGAGCGGCGGAACGGTTGCTTCAACACCTATTTATGTTGTATTTCATCCTACATTAGTTCAGGCCTATTCTGGAAATATAACTCATTCAAGTACTGGAGCTACTATACAAAATGTTGCGGTTAGTGGTACAGGTACCTGTTCTGATGCAACATTCCCATTTGTTGAAGATTTTAACTATACCGCTGCTACTACCTTAGCGAATAATTGTTGGACTGTGCATAGTACAGGGAGTAACCCAGTTACTGTTGGGGCCAGTACAATTACCATGCCGGGGTATTTATCGTCGGGTGTAGGGAATGAGGTTTCTCTTCTTACCGGTACAGGTGAGGATGTTAACAGGACCTTTACGGCTCAAATCAGTGGGGATATTTATGCATCATTTCTTGTAAATGTTGCTTCTGCAACCACAACTGGTGATTATTTTTTTCACCTAGGACAAACAATTATTGGTTCTACTTTCAGAGGTCGTGTTTTTGTTAAAAATGATGGCTCCGGTAATTTGTCTTTTGGTATAGCTCAATCGACAGCTGTCCCTGCTTATACCGCAGCTACGTATGCGTTAAATACGACATACCTGGTTGTACTAAAATTTAGTATAGTTAGCGGATTAACAAATGATGTTGCCTCTATATTTATTAATCCCACATTGAATACTGTTATACCCGCAAGTGGTTGGATTGCTAACACAGATGCTGCTGGTACTGATTTAACCGAAGTCGGTTCGGTAGCTCTTCGCCAGGGTGGTGGAACTTCAGATCCAGCACTCAAAATCGATGGCATCCGCATTTCAAACACCTGGTCGGATATAGTGGGTTTACCACTTGCCGAACCCACCAACCACGCTACCTCTTTTACCGCTACAACCGTAACTTCAACCTCCGTTTCCTTAACCTGGACCGATGCTGTAGGCGGACAATTGCCGCAGAATTACCTTATAAAAGCGGCTGTTGCTCCTGCAACACCTACACCTCCGGTCGACGGCACACCCGAAGCCAACAGCCTGCTTGTACAGAATGTATCCTACGGCATCCAGGCTGTTACGTTCACCGGATTAACACCGGGTACAACCTATAATTTTGCCATCTGGCCGTATACCAACAGCGGCGCTTTAATCGATTATAAAACCGGGAGCGCTCCTACTGCAACGGCAACTACACTCAGCGGTTATTACCGTTCGGTAGGCACCGGTAACTGGAGTACATTAACCACATGGGAATATTCAGTCGACGGTAGCACAGGCTGGGCAACACCCGCAGTGGAACCAACAGCCAATGATAATGTTACAATACGCAATCCTCATGCTATCATTATTTACAGTGGCTCCCTTAAGTTAAGCAAGGACCTTACAATCGAAGTTGGTGGCGGACTGGCAATAAATCCTGGCGGGTCACTTACCGTTAGTGGCACTATAACCAACAGTTCGGCCAGCACTCTTTACATTGCCAGTACCGTAAGCGGAACCGGCTCACTTATTACCTATAATTCCTGTGCCATTACGGTCGACCGTTATATGACCGGCTCCACCACGGCATGGCACCTGATTTCGCCCCCTGTAAGCGGGCAATCAATTAACAGCCTGGTTACTGACGTTACAAACAATATTGCTTACATTGCCCCGCGATACGGGCTGGCACCGTTTGTTAACACGATTCCTGGCTGGAAAAATTACAATACAACTGCACTTGACCCCTATAATGCATCCAGCGCAGGTATATTTACCATTTGCAAGGGATACGAAGTATTACGCAATACCGATGGCTATTTACGGTTTACAGGTAACATTGTAACTTCGGGCCAGGTAATTACAATTACAATTCCTGTTGCAGCTCCCGGCACAGCCTGGAACCTGGTTGGTAACCCGTTCACTTCGTCAATCAATGCAGCCAATGTTGGTACCAACTTCCTTGCCGTTAACGATGGCGCTTTCGATCCCGCCAACAAGGCCCTTTATGTATGGAACGGTACAAACTATACCCCGATAAATAATACCTCGGGAGCACAGTATATTGCCCTCGGGCAGGCTTTCTTTATGAAGGCTAAAACCGATGGCGATTATGCCCAGTTTACCCTCGATATGCGTACACATACATCGACCGCATTTTATAAGAATACCGAAACAACCTTCCCGAAAATCAGCCTGAAAGCGGATATTGCCGGTAAAGCACGTAATACCGATATTTGTTTTATCGACGGAACTACTGCAGGCCTGGATCCGGGTTACGATGCGGGAATGTTTGATGGTACCGGGAGCAGTAACAGCATGTATACATATATCGAAGGCAGTCCAACTGGTTTTGCGATACAAAGCCTCCCCAACAGCTTCGATAAGGATGTAACTATTCCTGTAGGCTTAAATGCAGCTTCAGGAGCAACCGTTACCTTTACTGCCGAAGCACTGAATATCCCTGCCGGAGTAAAGGTTTTCCTTCACGATGTTGCAGCCGGAACCTATACCCGCCTCGATACTCCCGGTAGTTCGTACCAGGTTACCCTGGCTGCCGCAAGTTCAGGCACAGGCAGGTTCTATGTAACCACCTCGAAGAATTCGCTTGGAACAGGCGATCAACCTAAAGAAGATTTATACACTGTAATTTCAGTTCCCTCGGAAAACAAAATCAGGCTTGTGGGTTCGTTTGTAAAAGGTTCGCAGGTCACCATCTGCAGCATGAACGGGCAGGTTCTATATACCGGCAAACTTGAAAATAACAATGAAAACGAAATACGTTTCGCACCGGCTGTAAGCGGTATCTACCTGCTCAGGCTACAAAGCGGAACTATGGTTGTGAACAGGAAGATAAACTGGGTGTATTAGGAGAGGGGAGAAGGGAGAAGGGAGAGGGGAGAGGTGAGAAGGGAGAGGTGAGTAGGGAGAGGTGAGAAGGGAGAGGTGAGTGGGGAGAAGGTGGAGGATGGATGGTGGAAGAAACTGAAACCCTGAACCGAGCGCAGCGAGCTCAGCGAAGCTAAACCCTGAACCGATCCGACGAAGGCGGAGAGCTCAGCGAAGCTAAACTCTGAAACACGCAACCAGCAACAAACAAAGAATTTATATAATACTTCAAGCAACATACATACAATGAAGAAGATAAATAAAGAAACCATAATTCATACTGATATCTCGAAGAGGGAAGCTTTAAAAAAATATGGAAAGTACGCACTCTTCACAGCGGCTGCGTCGATAGTGTTTTTTTCGCCAAAAAAAGCGCAGGCCGACAGCCCTGTTGATCCGGGCTGGGGAAGTTAGGACGCTATTTTTATACCTGGCAGGGTTAAGGAGAGTTCCTTACCCTGCTTTGTATTTTTTATATTTTACAGTTTCATAGTTTTCCCCTGCGTCTCGTTATTTGCTGTCCCGGTAAAAACCTGTTTTGACAAAAACCGGAACCCTCGCTTTACAGTAAGCCCTATTTTGTTACATATCCATTCCTGAACAAACCCAGCGTGTATTAAGCACAAAGGAGCGTTACTTCGCACAAATATTCCCTTTCGGCACTTTATATTTCTCTTGCACACTATGGGCGGGCTGTAAATTTATTTTCCAGGCTGTCCCAGGTGCAGGAAGTGCCGCTCAATACAAGGATGGCACTTGTTTTTGCAGAAGACAACCAGCCTCCAGTGCCCAGTGCTCAGAGTACAGAAGCCAGCAACCAGTCCCCAGCCATCAGCCACCAGCAACAGCAAAAGGACGATCAAACCCCTCAAACCCCTCAAACCCCTCAATCTCATCGATCCTTTCAATCCCATTTCCCGTCAGGAAATTAAAGAAAAGAAAAAAAAGCAATAATTTTTAGAAAATTAGTATAACTTTGCAGAATCGTATATATAGATGGAAAAGTTAAAGAATAAGAAAGCCACCCACAGCACCGACCTTAGCAGGAGGAATGCATTGAAAAAAGCAGGAATGTATGCGGTTTTTACCGCAGCTGCGTCATTAGTGTTTTTAACGCCTAAGAAAGCACAGGCCGATAGTCCTGTTGATCCGGGTTGGGGAAGTTAATTCAATAGTATTCTGACGGGCAGGGTAAAGTTCATCTTCGCCCTGCCGGTTAATTAATATTACACCAGGGCTCGCGGGCTATGGTGTATCCTAAAACATAACGCAATGAATTTCTGTTCATTGCGTTTTTTTTATTTCTGATTACCCTTTCCTGTTAACATTATTCTCTTTTGGTTGTTTAATGAGGATTCCAGACAATTATTATTTTACGGCATCTGATATGTGTTTTGAATGCATATTTGCTTGC
>CAISRK010000077.1 GCA_903887815.1 uncultured Bacteroidales bacterium
ATTAAGTTCTGGTAGTTATAATTTTAGGTCTGTTATTAACAATCTATTCACAAAGGCGGAGGTAATAAAAAAAGCAGATACAAACAGGTAAAAGTTGTTCATATCATGTTGTAAAACAACTAATAAATAGAGCAAACTTTTTCAGCCATATCACAACATCCCCATCTGTGAATTAATTGTTAAGAGCAAGCGAATTCTGTACACATTTTAGTAACAAAAGTAAGCACTTATTAACAATAATTGTTTAATAAATCTATCGTATTGATAATGAAACACCTTCTTTTTGAATGTACATTTGTTTTTTGCTGTAAGTGCTTAAAAATGAAAGTGAATGCACAGTAAACCACTGAGCAGGAACAAATTCGGTAAAATAATTTATTAACAATGCTTGACAAAACAAAAACCTTTGCATTGGGCTGCGACCAGGGTGGATTTATATTGAAGGAATTTATCAAGATAAAGCTCGCTGAGTCAGGATATTCGGTTCGCGATTTTGGTACATATTCAGCTGAAAGTATTGATTATCCCGATGTAGCACACCCGGTTGCTTCGGCTGTTAATAACGGGCAGTTCACCATGGCGGTGCTGATTTGCGGAAGTGGGAACGGAGTGTGCATGGTTGCCAACAAGTATACCGCAGTGAGGGCCGCTTTATGTTGGAATACGGAACTTGCCAGGCTTGCCCGCCAGCACAACAACGCCAATATACTTTGTTTGCCGGGCAGGTTCATTTCCGAAAGCGAAGCCCTTAGCGCGATAATGGCATTTCTCACTACGGAGTTCGAGGGAGGCCGCCACCAGGCAAGGATTGACAAAATACCGCTTTAACAATCAAAATCGTTATCACTTTGTTGAACAGGCGGTATTTGTGTTACAAAATTTTACAAGAATAATTAAAAACTCAATTTCTAAGCAAAACTACATGAGCGATTCCTACAATAAGTTTGTTGCTGACAGTGAAAAAAAGGCATTCGATAAAGTACACCGTGCAACGGTGGCATTTAATATTTCGCGCTACGATGCAGCTGTTGTAAAAGGGAAAGAGCAATACCTTAATCTTGAACTTGCCAAACAACGCGGTGCGCATATTAAAAACAAGGTGGTTACCGACCTGGCAAAATACCTGGTCGATTTTGAATCCGCATTCCAGTCGCACGGCGGTAAAATAATATGGGCTCAGGATGGTGCCGAGGCGGTTAGCGAAGTACTCAAAATCGCGAAAAGGCAACAGGCTAAAAATGTGGTGAAAAGCAAAACCATGGTCACCGAGGAGATATCGCTCAACGAACACCTCGAAAAAGCCGGGATCGAATCACTCGAAACCGACCTGGGTGAATATATTGTACAACTTGCCGGTGAAAAACCATACCATATTGTTACCCCGGCCATGCATAAATCGAAAGAACAGGTGGCCGAGCTTTTCAACGAAAAATTCGGACTGGATGCGACCAGCACACCCCAGGAGATTACAGCTTATGTGCGGGAATTGCTGCGCAAGAAATTTGTAAATGCCGATATAGGAATTACAGGTGCCAATTTCCTGGTTGCCGATATAGGCGCTGTCTGTCTTACCGAAAACGAAGGAAATGCCATGATGAGCATGTCGTTCCCCAAGGTTCATATTGTAATAGCAGGCATAGAAAAACTTATTCCAAAACTCCGCGACCTCGATCTTTTCTGGCCTTTGCTTGCAACTTACGGTACGGGGCAGAATATTACTGTTTACAATTCGATAGTCACCGGGCCACGGCAGGAAGATGAAAACGACGGACCCGAGGAAATGTACGTAATACTTCTTGATAACAACCGGACTGAAATTCTCGCGCATAAAAATCAGCGCCGTGCCTTGGGATGCATACGATGCGGAGCCTGCCTCAATGTGTGCCCTGTATATAAAGGTATAGGAGGACATGCTTACGGAACCACGTACAGCGGACCCATAGGATCGGTTATCACACCCTGGATGCGCGGTATGAAAGAATATAAGCACCTCAGCTTTGCTTCCTCACTTTGCGGAAGTTGTACTGAAGTGTGCCCGGTAAAAATCAACCTCCACGAGTTATTACTATACAACCGCAACGATTCGGTAAAAGAAGGGCATACCACACGGGCCGAAAAGTCGGTGATGTTTGCATTTAAAACGGCCATGGGCAAACGCAGGTTCATGGATTTGCTGAGCGCTAAAAACAAGAATAAACTTCTGAAAAAGTTTTTTGCTGCAGGCTGGGGCCCGCGCCGCGAACTGCCAGAAGTAGCACCCAAGAGTTTTAAACAGCTTTGGGACGAGCGCAGGGAGGGGAAGAAGTAGCTTTCGGGGTTGAATATTTGAAGGAAGACAGAAGGCAGAAGTCAGAAGACAGAAGACAGAAGTCAGAAGACAGAAGACAGAAG
>CAISRK010000078.1 GCA_903887815.1 uncultured Bacteroidales bacterium
AATATTTTGACCGGTATATGTACTTGTTTTCGAACATGAAGAAGAAGAATATAACCCGTTAGTACTGTATGCCTTAACAAAATATGTGTAAAGATGGCCGGATATAAAATTGTAAGTGTCGGTGTACAGAAGGGTTGCCGGGTTTTTGGAATCGAAAATTTCGGTAAATGCCCCGAGATTATCGTTCCTGTATATTTTATACCCGCCTAATCCTCCCGGCATTGTATAATAGGGAGTCCACGAAAGGTGGGCTTTCCGTTCACAGGAACTGATTTTGGGTAGTGTTAAACTGATGGTTTGCCTTGCATCGGGAATTCCGTATGAACCAGGACTCCGTTTACCGCATTTGTCAAGGGTAACAATTGCATAGGCGAAAATCTTCGAACAGGCGCTGGCTACGGCAGAAGTATCAATATAAAAAGTAGTACCCGCAGGAACCGTTCCTATCGAAGTGTACGTTGTTGGCGGTATTGTATTGCGTTGGATGATATAACCTGCTATATCATTGCTGAGTGAAGGATTCCATCCTATAACAGGATGTCCGGTGAATGTGCCGGCAGGATCATTATAAATACTCACAGTATCATTTGTAACATCCACCGGGTTAGTCAGGTCGGCAAAGGTGCCGGTAGGTGTAGCCGTGTTGGAAGCGGAATTATTTATACCATCGTCGGCCTCAAACCGGATCCTGTATGAAAGAGTATAGGATGGATCAGGGTTGTCGACACAAAACGGTGAAGCAATAGTGTCGTCAAACAGATAGCTGTTTTTGCCGGAGGTATACCTGATTTTTTTTGCATTCAAATTCCAGCCTGAAGGTTCGCGCCTTTCCACATAAAAGTAACCTGGAAGCAGCGGGTCGGAAGGATTCCATGTCATTTCAGCTACCGAGAAAATCCCCAACTGTGGTGCAATGCCCTGGACGCTAAGAATAATGGGAATCAACGGACTGTTTTGAGAAGCATGATCAGTGCCAACCGGGAAAGCACTTTTCAAAAATAATGCAAGCATGAGGCTGAAAAAGAGCGCCTTCCTGTTAAATGTACCTGCACTCGGAAGCTTATCCATGAAAAAGTCAGTAGCTTTAACAAATATAGTTATTTCTCAGCAGGACCTACTACCAAAGTATGCAAACCGGCCGGGTTCAGGTATTTGATTGCAAGTTCCTGAAGTTGCCTGGCATTTATATGTTGAACAGTTTCAATCATTTCTTCGAAATGCCTGATATCCAGCCCGTCTTCGAGCAATTCGCGATACAGGCTGGCCTGTGCAAATGGTCCGTCTACAGCCCTAAGCATTTCGCCCGAAAGATAATTCCGGACCAGCGAAAGTTCATTTTCAGGAACCAGGTCGTTACATAAACGCAAAAGTTCTGAATTTATTTCGGTTAATGCCTGCTGGGTGAATTCAGCGCCAACTTCTCCTGAAATTACGAAGAAACCTGATTTCTGCAATGGGACTACAGCTGAGCCTATTCCATACGTGTAGCCTTTGTCCTCGCGAAGGTTTGTCATCAACCGGGAACCAAAATATCCGCCAAGTATTGCATTCAGTACTTTCATTCCCGAGAAATCGGGGTGATTGCGGCAGAACATCACGCGCCCCATCCGGATTGCCGATTGCATGGCACCTTCTTTTACGAGAAAGTGGGCTTTCTTTTCTTCGGTTTGTATATCGTAGTCCAATGATTGTGTTTGGATTCCTTTCCAGTTGTTACCGCCAAAATGTGATTCGAGCGACTTCACTATTCCTGGTTTTATCCTGCCGGCTACCGCTATAGTGCAATTTCCCGAATGGTAGCGCGCCTTATGGAAATCAGCAAGATCGGCAGCCGAGACTTTTGATATATCTTCAGGTTCCAGGTACATGCCATACGGATGGTTTGTGCCGAATATAAGCGGATTAAAATGGGTACGCGCCAGGAAATTAACTTTTTGCCTGTTCACCTCGAGCAACTGGAATTGTTTTCCGGCAAGCACATTGTACTCAGCATCGGGGAAAACCGGGTTTTTTACAATTTCGGCCAGCAAAGGCAAGGTTTTGTCGAGGTGCTTGTTAAGCGAATACAAAGCTACATAGGCGTTATCGCGCTCAGTAGTATTTTCGAAATGTGCCCCGTAAAAATCGATCGATTCCGATAGTTGCTGAGCTGTGTAATTGCGGGTGCCTTCGCGCAGCATAAGATTGGTCGCCATGGCTGTGAACGGTTTTTGCTGGTACCAGCTTCCGGCCGAAAAAATCAATTCTACCGAAATTACATCCTGGGTTCCGGAGTTAAACAGGTAAACATTTATGCCATTACTGAGCTGTACAATTTCCGGCTGAGGAAAATCGATCTTGCCGGGCGGTTTAATCTGAGGCTGCTTCTTACGGTTGAGTAACTGGGTCATACATCTTTAGTTTAATTGTTGCTGATCCCGGTCAGTTCCGTTTTTTGAATAGTAAAATAAAGTCGAACAATTTTCGGGCCTGAAAATCCTGTTCGATTCAGCCATAATATCTGCAGTTGATACCAAAGCATAACGCCCGGCTAGTTGATTTGCCTGGGCCGCATCGCCAAGTAATTCGTAATAGGCAAGGTTCATGGCTTTTTCCAGCACGCGCATCTCGCTGAATTCAATCATAGCTTCGATCCTGTTTTTTACTTTCTGTAATTCCGTTTCTTCCACTTCCTGCCTGCAAATCAGATCAATCTCCTGTTGCAATGCACTTTCGGCTTCATGCATTGGCACACCCTTCATAAGCTTGCCGGTTATTACAAAAAGTCCTGCTTCGATATCGCCCGAAACAAAGGCGCTGATATCGCTGAAAAGACGCTGTTCCTTTACAAGCCGCTGGTTAAGCCTCGCCGACTGCCCGGCTGATAAAATGTCGGAAATAAGGTCAGTAGCATAAAACCTGGTGTCGGTGCGGCTGCACATATGCCATGCTTTGTAAATGGCATCGAAAGGCACATCACGGTAAACGGATTGGCTCCGGGCTTCTGTCTGCTCAGGTTCGGCCGGCAGATTCCGCAGATTTGGATTTCCTTCCGGGATGGCCCCGAACCATTTTTCGGAGAGTTCGCGTATTCCGGATGTTTCAACATTACCTGCTATGACCATAATCGCATTGCAGGGATTATAATACTGCTGATAAAAATCGCGTACTTCGGCCATGCTGGCTTCTTCAATATGTGAAGGATCAATTCCTATAGTTGCCCAGCTGTAGGGATGAACCTTGTAAGCAAGTGGCCGCAGTAAAAGCCAGGCATCGCCGTAAGGCTGGTTCAAATAGTTCTGCCTGAATTCTTCCACCACAACGTTGCGCTGAACATCGAAACTTTTAGTCGAGAAGGCTAGATTTAGCATGCGGTCCGATTCGAGCCAGAATGCCGTTTCGAGATTATTGCCCGGAACGGTAAGGTAATAATTGGTAAAATCGTTGTTGGTAAAAGCATTGTTTTCGCCACCGACTTTTTCGAGAGGTTCGTCGTAGCGGGAAATGTTCACCGATCCGCCAAACATCAGATGTTCGAATAAATGGGCAAAACCGGTACGTGAGGGTTGTTCGTCCCTCGAACCCACATTATATAGTATATTCATTGCAACAATAGGAGTACTTGTGTCGCGGTGAACGATCACGCGTAAGCCATTATCCAATGTAAAGCGTTCAAAATCAGTCATATTAATTTATTTTTTCAGTATCAAGCCATTATAATAAACATACAAACGAAATAGTGTTCCCCATCCCTGACGTAAAATATCGCTTTCAGGTTTTTACCTGTTAAGGCATGCAAAGTTAACGTAAAATTGAAGTAAGGCATTGCCCTGAATAGCATTGATGCCAAGAAATAATAAGAGGTTTCGCAGAAAACCGGCGTGGAGAGAGGGTGTGATAAAATTCCGGAGTATTTCTTCCTTAACTTTTAAACCGAAAATATTTTAGAATTCAGCAAGAATAATAAAATGGCTTTACTATTCTGAAATCCCGAACACGTGCTATCAGAATACTATCTTCCGCAGATTTTCGATTGTTTGTAATTAGCTCAAGAAACAGGACTTATTCTCAACATCTGTATTGACAGTGTCAGCAGAATTTATACCTTTGCCCCGGCCTTATGCTACAGGAGTTAATTCATTTGTTTACAACATACTGCATACTATAAAATGAAAAAAGACAAAGTAATTTTTGACCTCATCGATGAGGAAAAGGACCGCCAGATGCATGGTATCGAACTGATTGCTTCCGAGAATTTTGTTAGCGAACAGGTATTGAAAGCTATGGGATCGGTATTGACCAATAAATATGCCGAAGGCTATCCCGGGCGCAGGTATTATGGCGGTTGCCAGGTGGTGGACCAGACTGAGCAGATCGCGATCGACCGCGCCAAGGCACTTTTCGGTGCCGAATGGGCCAACGTGCAGCCGCACTCCGGTGCCCAGGCCAATATGGCTGTGCTTATGACCATACTTAAACCGGGCGATACTTTCATGGGGCTGAATCTTTCGCATGGAGGCCATCTTTCGCATGGTTCACCCGTAAACTCATCGGGAATACTTTATAACCCAATTGCTTACGGCGTTGAAGAGGAAACAGGCACTATCGATTATGATAAAATGGAAGCAGCAGCATTAGCCGGCAATCCAAAACTTATCATAGCAGGTGCTTCGGCCTACAGCCGCGACTGGGACTACAAACGCATGCGCCAGATTGCCGATAAAATCGGCGCCCTACTGATGGCTGACATTGCTCATCCTGCAGGCCTGATTGCACGTGGTTTACTTAACGACCCTGTTCCTTATTGCCATATTATAACTACCACCACCCACAAAACCCTTCGCGGACCACGTGGCGGACTTATCCTGATGGGAAAAGATTTTGAGAATCCATGGGGTTTGAAAACTCCTAAAGGTGAAACCAAAATGATGTCGGCTATGTTCGATAGTGCTGTTTTTCCCGGAATACAGGGCGGTCCGCTTGAGCATGTAATTGCATCGAAAGCTGTAGCGTTTGGCGAAGCATTATCCGATGAGTTTATGGATTACGCCATACAGGTTAAGAAAAATGCCCTGGTTATGTCGAAAGCATTTATGGATAAAGGCTACAAAGTAATCTCGGGAGGAACCGACAACCACCTGATGCTTATCGACCTTCGTACCAAATATCCTGATATTACAGGCAAAATGGTCGAAAACCTGCTCGTGAAAGCAGATATTACATTGAATAAAAACATGGTGCCGTTCGACAGCCGTACCCCATTTACTACATCGGGTATCCGGGTCGGAACTCCGGCTATTACCACCCGTGGCCTTAAAGAACGGCATATTCCTGTAATTGTTGACCTTATAGACGAAGTAATAGCAAACCACGAAAACGAAGAGGTGATCACCAAAGTCCGTTCGCAGGTGAA